>JAUJLY010000305.1 GCA_030447145.1 Thermomicrobiales bacterium | reverse complement strand
ATAACTCTCACCGTCCACTGCCGCCGCATCGTACAGTTCCGCTGGGAGTGTTCGGAAATGCCCGATGAGAAGATAAATATTGAAGACCTGAGCGCCAGCCGTCATGACAAGGATGACGGCAATCAAACTCCGCCAGTCTCCCACCAGGTGGAGTGATCGATTCACGTAGAACGTCGGAATGATGAGCATTTCGCCCGGGATCAAGAAGGTGGTCAGCAGAGCGACCATCACGATCTTACGGCCTGGGAAATGCGAGCGTGTGACAGCGAACGCCGTCATTGAGGTCGTGAAAATTGTGACCGCCATGGTGACTGCTGTAATCAGGACCGTATTCATCGCGGCACGTGGCACGTTGGCTTGCTCCCAGATCTCCCGATAGTTCGCCCACTGCGGATCATCTACCCAGAGGGAGATCCCCGCTGAGAAGACGCTCCCACTAGATCGGAGCGAGGTCGAGAGCATCCACAGGAATGGATAGAGACAGAGGACCATATAGAAGAGAAGCAGAGCGTACTTGACACCTTGCCACCCCGTTCGCGAGAGTCGAGTCGAGAGAGGATGCGCCCGATGCTGCACGTCCTCATAAGAAGGCGGTGACTCTGGTACGCCGGCGGACCTTGCTCGTGGGGAGAACGACGCCATATCCTACCGTCCTTCCTGCCAGCGGCTGATCCATTGCTGCAACAGGATCGCGGCGAAGATGACGACACCAAGCCCGATGGCAACCGTCGATCCATAGCCAACGGCAGGAATCGTCTGAGTGCCAGCGAGTCCACCGCCGCCGAATGAGGTGTAGCGAAACATGTAGAGGACCATGGTCGTCGAGCTGAAGCCAGGCCCACCGCCGGTCATCACCGCGAAATAGTCGAAGACCTTGAGTGATCCAGCCATCGAGAGCATGACGATGATGGCAGTGATCGGCCGGATTGAGGGAACGGTGATCGAACGGAATTTCTCCCAGGTGCCGGCACCATCGAGGTCAGCCGCCTCGTAGAGATCTCGTGGAACCGTTTGGAGCGCGGCCAAGAAGAAGACCATGTTGATGCCGAGGTCGTGCCAGATGGCCACACTAGTCACGGTCCAGAGCGCGTATTCGCGCTCACCGAGGAAGGCGATCGGCCGGTCGATGATGCCGAACCATTCGATGAGCAAGGCGTTGAAGGCACCGCCGAGCGGCGAAAAGAAAAACGTAAAAGCGAGCGACACGACAGCGATACTGGTCACGACGGGTAGGAAGCCAATGGTGCGAAAGATCGTCCGCCCCCGTAGACCCGTGTTGAGCGTCAGGGCGATCACGAGGGCCAGCGGTAGTTCCACGGCGAGCTTGATGACCGCATAGGCTACAGTGTTCCGAACGGCCGTCCACCAGAAAGCATCGCCAACCAGCCGCTGATAGTTACTGAGGCCGACCCACTCGGCCTGGCGGATACTCCTGATCCCGTCCCAGTCATGGAGGGAGGTGTAGAGGACGAAACCGATCGGAAAGACCATAAAAACGAGGAAGAGCACGACCGTCGGTGCACACATCAGGTACGCTGGAAGGTGCCTCCGTAACGGCACCTGACGACGGGGCGGTCGGGCTACCCGCGACAATTCGCGAACACCCGGTAGCGGCGCCGTTGCCATGACGACTCCTTAGCACCAATTTGCTCAGTGCTTGTGACCAGTTGCCGGTACGTCAACGGGCCTGCGGAACCGGCAGGCGGTGCCGCTGACCCGGTTCCGCTAACCCTCGATCTCTTAAGCTCACGACGGACTAGTCGAGACCTATGCCTCCTGTTGCGGCGGCTGCCAGGTCAGTGGATCGAAATCGGGGATGACGAATTCGTCCTTGACCAGCTTGCCGTCGGCCACCGCTTGGTCAAACGCGGCGTTGTAATTCTCGGTCAGCTCGGCCAGCTGATCGTCCATGTTTGCGCCTTCCTCATCCCAGATGGCCTGCATAACCGTCTGATAGTCCGGCGTCATTGTCGGCAATTCTGGTTCCGGCGGCGTAACCAAGTCCAGCCCGGTTGGAGCCAGCATGGGGACACCCCGTACATCTGACTGACCGGTGTTGGCCGCCTTCACGCCCATCACGCCCATGCCCAGTTCGTACATCCTCGTCATTGTCGGGACCGAGTACATGTACTTAAGGACTTCCCAGGCGGCGCCTTTCTTCTCAGTGGTCGCACTGACAGTGTAACGGTCGCCCATCGTCTGTTGGAATCGCCCCTCTGGGGTGCTCCCTGGCACCGGCAGGATAGCGGTCTCCCAGTCTTCGGTCGACTCGAACTGATCGTTGAACACGCCCGGGTTCCAGGCTCCGCCAATGATCATGCCAGCGCGGCCGAGCGCGAACTGCTGGCGTGCATCGTCGTCGGTTAACGTGTGGATGCCCGGGAAGATGCTGTCGTCCTGCTTCATCTCGATCATCAACTGGAGGGCTTGCTTGATTCCGTCCTGCGTGAAGTCGTAACGCCCTTCCTTCCAGTTGTAGTAATACGCACCGGCACCCATTGCCGGGATAGCGGCATTCATCCACCAGACCCAGGTGAATTTATCACCGAGAATGAACCCGAAGATGCCCTCGCTCGCGAGTTCATCGGTGATCTGCTTTGCAGACTGGCGCAGTTCAGTCCAAGTCTCGGGCGGCCCCTCTGGATCGAGGCCAGCGCGATCGAACAGCGTCTTGTTGTAGAAAAGACGCATCGTCTGAGAGTACATCGGCAAGCCGTAGATCTTGCCGTTCCAAATGCCGCGGTTGGGGACGAACGCGCCCGCAAGGAACGACTCCGCCAAATCGGGGTTCTCCGAAAGGAACTCGTCGGCAGGCTCCGGCCAACCGGCTTCAATCTGTGCCCGCAGGTTGCCTGTCATGTTGAATATGTCGGGCGGATTTCCAGACTCGAAAGCCAGTTTCAACTGATCGTTATACTCGTCGGCAAAAATCTGCATCTCAACCTTGATACCGGATTGCTCCTCGAACTCCTTGAAGAGCATCTCCTTTACCGCCCGGTCATGCCGCTGATTCGACATCCAGGTCACCGTCTCGCCGGCGAAGTCGGACTGCCGGGCACGTCCGATGTGGACGAATGGCCCCGTCGCGGCAGACAAGGCGGCAGCACCCGCACCGACTCCAACGCCTTTCAATACCTGACGCCGATTCAACAAATGCTTGGTCAACGGTGATCCGTTCATCCTGTTTCCTCCTAGCCGCGGGAACGCTCCCACGGATGCACGAAGCTCTCGATGAAGGCCACGGACCCTCTCTTCAGATTCACCGCAGACCGCACTGTCTATGGCCTTCTATTGAGTTGAGGCAATAATCCACCGGGAATCGAAAAAGTGTCAAGTATCTGTTCTCGTCCAGTACCTACGCTACACCTGTTAGGAGAGAAACTCAGCGCTTCTCACGGAGCATTCGCGTAGCTCCTTGCAGCCTCGGGCTGCTCACTTGTCGACTGCTGGAATGTTCACCGGTTCGGCTCCTCATCAGCTGGACGCCATGCCGCTCCAGGTCACCTCCGCGGAGTGGGCAGCCCATTACCCTAGTTTTAAGTGCCCGCTATCACCGGCCGCCTCGGCATGGATCTGCCCCTGGCGCTCTTCGACGAAATTAGCCGGCGCACGCCACTTATCGCGAACATGCGCCTTTCGGGAACATATCAGATGGAGGACCTTTTCTATGCAGGGGGAATCCCGTCCGTTCTCAAACAGCTCCTCCCCCTTCTGCACGGTGATGTGGTGACCGTCACCGGGCAGACCTTGGCGCAAAACGTGGAGGCCGCGGAGATCCAGGATCATGACGTGATCCGACCGCTGGACAATCCTCTGCAGCGCGAGGGTGGCACGGCCGTGCTCTGGGGCAACCTGGCGCCGGACGGCGCGGTGATCAAACACACCGCCGCGACGCCCCACTTGCTGTGACATCAGGGCCGAGCGGTCGTGTTCCGTGATCTGGAGGACCTGCGAGCGCGGATCGACACTCCCGATCTCGACATTTCCGAGGAGCACATCCTAGTCCTGCAGCACGTCGTACCCGTCGGCGGGCTGGGGGTGCCGGAGGTGGGAAACTTTCCGATCCCGGGCAAGCTCCTCCGCATCCTTTCCACCCACGGACGAAAAAGGGGTCAATTCCCACATATCGTCGCACGGGAAGGAAAGCCGACACCTCCCTTCGGTACAATACCCCGGCGCCTCTTGCACCGGCATTGCTATTCCCATACCCTTCGCGAAGAGCTC
>JAUJLY010000304.1 GCA_030447145.1 Thermomicrobiales bacterium | reverse complement strand
GCTGAGGAGGCCGAGAGCTTCTCACCGGGCTTTGTCAGTGAGCTTCGTGCCATCCACTCCGGCCTTCGGATCGAGACCGTGCCGCACCTGGAGCTCAAGCGCCTGAGCAGCAGAGGTCGGTCGACGATCCGCACCGGTGACACGACACCTTACGCCAACATTCTCGTTGTTTCGGGGTAGATGCCATGGAGAATGAAATCGAGAGACCGTGGAACGCCATGCCGCCGAGGGCCGTTGCAAACCTCTTCCGGATGTATCCCGGTCGGTGGTGGATCGCCGGTGGGTGATCGCTGGACCTTTATCTTGGACACCCCACCCGGCTCCACGAGGATAGGGACGTGCTGGTCCTGGAACGCGATCTGGAGCATGTCCATGCACTGCTTCCTGGCTGGGTCATTATGGCGGCTGACCCTCCAGGCACGCTACGGCACTGGATCGAGGGGGAGACGCTTCCGGAGAGGACTCGGGACATATGGTGCCGTCCGTCAACATCGGGCGTGTGGCGGTTTCAGCTGATGGTCATCCGCACTGAGGGCGATCGATGGATATTCCCTCGTGACAGCCGGATTACTGGCGAGATCGCCGAGCTCTCGGATGTACGTGAGGGTATCCCGATCATCGCACCGGAGTTCCAGCTCCTCTACAAGTCACGCGTTCCACATCGTTCCAAGGACGCCAATGACCTTCGGATGATCCCTCGGCTCTCCCAAAGGCGACAGGCATGGCTCCGCGAGCGAGTCGAACTTCTCTATCCGGACAGTCCCGCGTTGGCACTGCTTCAAAACTGATCGACCTTTCGAGGTAGGACTCCCCGGCCGTTTTTAGCCTGAATCTCGCTATGCAGCACCTGCGATTTTGTATACAATCGGCATGATAATCGGTGTTTGCCGACGCAATTGGTACCTTTGAATCGCTCACGATCCGGGGAGAGTGGATGTTCAGGCTCGACGGAAAAACCGCACTCGTGACCGGAGGCGCCTCGGGAATCGGACGGGAGATTGCCCTGCTCTTTGGTCAACAGGGGGCGACGGTCGTGATCGGGGACATCAACGATGGGGCCGCCGCATCCGTTGCGGCAGAGATCACCGATACGGGAGGAGCGGCGTTCGGCGTTCGGCTTGATGTCACCGACATGGTTTCCGCCGAGTCCGCCATAGCGTCGATTGTCGAACGCACCGCCTCCATGGATATTCTCGTGAATAATGCTGGTATCGGCATGGTGGGCAATCTCACCGAGACGTCTCCGGAAGACTTTGCCCGCCTGATCGCCGTCAATGTCTATGGTGTCTACAACTGCTCCCACGCCGGTGTGAAGCAGATGCTCTCCCAAAACCCAAAGGGCGGGTGCATCATCAATATGGCATCGATCGCCGGGCAGGTGGCCGTTGCCCGCCGCTTCGCCTACGGCACCACCAAGGGCGCAGTGATCTCCATGACCCAGTCCACGGCGATGGATTACGTCGATCAGGGCATTCGCTGCAACTGTATCTGCCCTGGCACCGTCGAGACGCCTTTCGTCGAGGCATACCTGCAGCGGTACCACGCAAGCGAAATTGAGGAAACACGAAAGCAACTCCACGCCCGCCAACCTCTTGGTCGTATGGGCCGTCCGCAGGAGATTGCGCCACTCGCGCTCTACCTCGCTTCAGATGAGGCCGCCTATGTTACCGGCGCGCAGATGGTTATCGATGGCGGGCTCACCGCCCGCTAGTCGAAGTACGGAAGGATATCCCCATGAAATCGGCCGCACCCCGCAAACCCATTCTTGGTACCGCCAGTCGTGGTCGTGTCGACTTCGCTGACGTCGCAGTTCTGCTCAACAACGAGGATGACGTTGCGATTGCGAAAAACGCCCTTCTCCCCCGCACCTTGCTCGAGCGCGAGGGGCAAGAGCTCGTCATCGCCCAGATGATCCCGCCCGGACACAAGTTCGCGATTCACGCCATTCCCAAGGGAAATGACATTCGCCGCTATGGCCAGATCATTGGGTTCGCGTCCACCGATATCGCGGCAGGGCAGCACGTCCATACCCAGAATGTCGAGGTGCACCAGGGCGAGCTCGACCTGGATTACGCCTTTTGTGCTGACTATCGTCCAGTCGATATGGTGCCGGAAGCCGAGCGTCGCACCTTCATGGGGTACCGCCGTGCGGATGGCCGCGTGGGCACCCGCAACTACGTCGCCGTCCTGGCGAGCGTGAATTGCTCGTCAACAGCGACACGGCGCGTGGCGGATTACTTCCGTGACAACCCGATCATGGACCAGTTCCCGAATGTCGATGGCGTTGTCGGCTTCCCGACCAAGGGCGGATGCGGCGCGCACTACGGTTCCGACTATCTCGGTCTCCTCCAAAGAACCATGGCTGGCATCATCGATCACCCGAACATCGGCGGCTACATCATCCTGAGCCTCGGATGTGAGACCAACCAGCCAGAAGACCTGATTGCCAACACGTCGCTGAATGAAAACGCGCCGCTCGTGCTCACGATCCAGCAGGATGGCGGCTTCCAGGAGTCGGTCCGCGCCGGCATTGAAGCCGTGATGAACCTCCTGCCGGAGGCCAACAAGATAGAGCGGGAGCCGATCCCGGCCTCCGAGATTGTGCTTGCACTCCAGTGCGGTGGCTCGGACGGCTGGTCGGGCGTAACGGCGAACCCCGCGCTCGGCCGCGCCGCCGACGAGATCGTCCGCCAGGGAGGAACCGTGGTCCTTGGTGAGACCAGCGAGGTCTACGGCGGCGAGCATCTCCTGACGCGGCGAGCCGTCTCCCCGGAGGTCGGCCAGAAACTGGTCGACAGGATCCACTGGTGGGAAGACTACACGTCGATGTTCGGGGCTGAGATCGACAACAATCCCTCCCCCGGGAACAAGCTCGGTGGCCTGACCACCATCTATGAAAAGTCCCTTGGTGCAATCGCGAAGGCCGGGACCACTCCCATGACGGATGTCGTCGGCTACGCCGAGCGCATCACCAGCCGCGGCTTCGTGCATATGGATACGCCAGGGTACGATCCTGTTGCCGTCACCGGGCAGGTAGCCGGTGGCTGCAATATCGTCTGCTTCACCACCGGTCGTGGTTCCGCCTTCGGCTTCAAACCCTCGCCCTCGATAAAGATCGCGACCAACTCCGATCTCTACGCCAAGCAGGAGCCGGACATGGACATCAACGCGGGCCGGATGCTCGATGGCATTACGCTGGACGAGCTGGGCATGGAGATCTTCGAGCAGATCCTGGACACGGCTTCCGGTCAGAAGACCAAGAGCGAACTGGACAACATCGGCGAGGAAGAGTTCAACCCATGGATCATCGGCGCGACACTCTGACACCGCTCTATGCGACGTTCTCGACAAATCTCGCGGCTGCTGGCGGCATCGCGCACCGCACCCAGTCCACGACGGAGGCAGTCGAAACAATCGCGGGTCTGCCGGGAGATCTTTCCCCCAAGGTAATCTGGGTCTCGTCCCGCGTACAGGAGTGTCAGCCGGAGATCATCGCGGGACTTCGTGACGCCGGATACGAGCTTTCGGTGCCAGACCAGCCAGCAACGGTGCGGGACAAGCCGGTTGGTCTCACGATCGCCAGGGTGGGTATCGCCGAAACCGGCTCGGTGTTGCTGCATGAACCTGAAATCGCCGATCGATCCGTGAGCCTGATGACGAACCTGCTTATCGTGGTCTGCCCTATCAATGAGCTTGTACCGTCGCTTGACGAGGCGGCGGGAGTGCTGCGGGAAATCTCCAAATCCGGCTCATCCTACGCCACCTTCGTCACCGGGCCCAGCCGCACGGCGGACATCGAGCGTCAGCTCACCATTGGTGTTCAGGGTCCTGCCGTGATGCACGTTGTGTTCGTTCCGGATATAACATCCATGTAGCAGACGCCCGTGCAGCATCTGGTACAACGCGTGAAAGGGAAGCAGCCCGCTATGCGAAAAGGCCGTCATTCAGGTGGGCCGTTCCCACTCAATGCCTGCGGCACTGCCTGTTTGGCCAAGACGGGGTATGACCTCACGGACCTGTCAACTGAAACCGCAAGAAGGACGCGAATAACTCGACCACGACCACCGATTCGCGCAGGATTATTCGCTCCGCTCAGAATGACGGAGGTCTGAGCGGTCCACGGCACTTTCGAACACGTGATGAACCTCGTGCCACTGATGTCTGCTCTGCGAAAGTATCGATGGCGAAAGGCCGCTTTTTGTGATTACCGATACATCCAACGGCAGACCGAGCGGAAGAGCGAGT
>JAUJLY010000303.1 GCA_030447145.1 Thermomicrobiales bacterium | reverse complement strand
CCGCGAGCACGATCAGCAGGGGAATACCGGGGATAATGAGAATCACATTGGTGATAAGCGATAGGGCGTCGTCGACCCGCCCGCCGAAATAGCCGGCCGACATGCCAATCAATGCGCCTATGGCTGTCACCAGGAAACCGACGAGAAAGCCAGTCCCAAGCGAGATCCGCGTCCCGTAGATCGTCTGTGACAGCACGTCCTGCCCGGATCCGGTGGTCCCAAACCAAAACTCGGACGAGGGTGCCTGTCGCGCGGGTCCGACGTACTCGGTCGGATCGTAGGGGGCGATCAGCGGCGCGAAGATCGCCAGGATCGCGAAGAACAACAGGATGGCGGCACCGACGGCTGCCTTCCGGTTCTGCACCACCAGCATCAGCGGATTTGCCGGTCCTCGTGTTTTCCGCGGCCTTTCGGGTGCTGCATCCGGCGCGATCTCTTCGGTAGCGTTGTACTCAAGCATTGTCTGATTGGAGCTCATCCTGGCCTCCTAGCTCCCACGCACGCGCGGATCGAGCCGCACATACAACAGATCGACGGTGAGGTTCGCGATAAGCACGGCAAAGGTGATCATGAGAAACAAGCCTTGCATCAACGGATAATCGAGCGCGCGTACCGCTGTGATGAGCTGGTATCCGAGACCGGGGTAGGCAAAGACCACCTCGGTGAAGAGCGCTCCGCCCAGGATGAAACCAAGTGCCATGCCGAACGCTGTCAGGTTCGGGAGCAGCGCATTGCGTGCGGCGTACTTGAACATGACCCGCTGCTCGGAGAGACCCTTGGCCTCGGCCATCGTGACGTAGTCCTCGGAAACGGTGGAAATCATCGAGTTACGCATGCCGAGCAGCCAACCGCCGATCGAGACAACGATCAGGGTCAAGGCGGGAAGCAGCAAATGCTGGCCGACACTGAGGAAAAAATCGAGTCTAAATGATGGGCTCAGCCGATCCGAATAGGCGTGGCGTAGCGGGAAGAGACCCCACTGAAAGCTGAGGAAATAGAGTGCGACGATTGCCACCCAGAAATAGGGAAGGGAGCCGATAAAAATGACGATCGGCGGCATCACGGAATCCAGCTTCGAGCCGCGCTTCCAGGCGCTGACCATGCCCAGCAGACTCCCAACCGCGAAACCGATAATCGTCGCGGTGAAGCCAAGGAGCACTGTCCAGGTGAGTCCCTTGAAGATCACCTCAGTGACCGGGGTGGGAAAGGCGGAAATCGAGATTCCAAACTCCCCCTGGAACAGATTCGCCATGTAGGCGAGGTACTGAAGGATTACCGGATCATCCGAGAGGCCATAGGCCTGTCGCATCGCATTGATGGTTTCGGGTGGCACCTGTCCCTGAAGCCGCGCCATCACTGCGTCACCGGGGTCCCCCGGCATCAGGCGGGGAAGAAAGAAGTTAAGTGTCAGCGACGCCCACGCCGCCATCAGATAAAACCCGAGCCGCCGGAGTATGTACGACATGGTCCCTTTTCCTTAATCCGCGACTGTCCCGGGAGAGTGCAACAGCCGGGGCGCGCATGCGCGCCCCGGCTGACACGACAGCGATCAGGAGCCCTTCGGCTTGACCGTCGTCATTACCACTCCACGCTCCGTCGAGTACGTCGACAGCAGAGCGTAGGGATCTTCCTCGGACGGGAAGCCTTCGAATCTCTGCGTATTGAACTCGCCCCACTGAGGGCCGGGGAAGAGCGGAATCGCCGGTGCATTTTCCGCATAGAGCTGCTGAAGCTGGACAGAGATCTCCTGCTGCTCAGCCGGATCAGAGGTCGCCGCGAACTGCGCGAGTAGTGCGTCAGCCTCCTCCGACTTGAACCGGTGCCAGTTCTCGCCGGACGATGTCCCGATCTCATTCCAGGTCGTAGACGACATCACCCCGCGATAGAAATTGAAGACCGTCGAGCCTTGAGAGCTCCAGCCGATCGACATCGTGAAGTCGCCGTTCTGCACCCGCGTCTGCCAGGTGGTCTGATCGTACGGCTTCACGGACACCTTGAACCCGACGTCGGAGAGATTTCGTGCCATGATATCGCATGATTGCACCCAGTCCGACCAGCCGGAGACGACGTTGAGATCGAACTCCAGCGGCGTACCGTCCGCTGTCGTGCGAACATCGCCGTCCATCGTAAGGCCAGCCGCGTCCAGCATCTCGTTCGCGCGGTCTGGATCGAAGGCGACCCATTCCGCGTTCTTGACCGTCTCGTCCTTCTGCTCCTCGAAGGCATCACTAAGGCCGGTCGCATCGGCCGGGTGCGTGTAGCCAAACATCGCGATGTCGACCATCTGGTCCCGGTTGAGAGCGAGGCTTACGGCCTTGCGAACATCAGCGTTATCGAACGGCGGCACGGTTGTGTTCAGGTAGAGATGCACCGTCGCTCCCGTTGGCGGGAACCAGTAGTGGAAATTCTCGGGGTCCTTGGCGACGTAGGTCTGCTCGACATCCGGGATGAAGTTCGCCGTCCAGTCGAGCTCTCCGTTGATCGTCGCCAGGTTGATTGCGTCGTTGCTGGGGAATGCCGGCAAGCGCAAGCCCTTGATGTATGGCTTGCCCTCCTGCCAGTAGTTCGGATTGGCTTCCAGCACGAAGATCTGCGACTCGAAGCGTGCAACTTCCGTAAATGGACCGGTACCTACGGGCTCTTCATTGGTGTACGTTACCGGGTCTTCGACGTCCTTCCAGAGATGTTCCGGCACGATGACCTGGATCGCGATGTCGTACAGCCCGATGGTGTGGACCTCGTTGAAGGTAAATGCCACTGATGTCTCATCGACCGCCTCGATTGACTCGAGGTACGGCATGACGACCCGTGCGCCATTGCCCGGGAGTGCCTCGTTTTCCTTCAGCAGGTTCCAGGTGAACGCGACATCGTCCGCCGTGAACGGCTCACCGTCAGACCAGAGCACCCCATCCTGCAGCGTGAAGGTCAATGTGAGGTTGTCTTCGCTGAACTCCCAGGACTTCGCAAGCCATGGTCGAGCTTCGGCGGCGATGGTGCTCCAGACGAAGAGCGGCTCGTAGATGCCGAACAGCGTCGGCCAGCGCGACGATGCACCCTCGGGCAACAGCGGATTGAAGTTGCGGATCCACGTGCCCTGCTGCTCATTGTTCGTCGTCATGAAGCCTTCAGTGGACGTATCCTGCGCAGCCGCCGCGGCAGCACTGCCCGGCATGAGGCCACCGAGAATTCCCCCCATGGCCGACGCGGTGACGCCTAGTGCGGCTGCGCGCTGCATGAACTGGCGCCGTGAGACTTCCCCGCGGGCCATTGAAGCAACGAGTTCCTGGATATTGTCATGAGACATGAATGAGAACCCTTTCACCGGATTGTCTCCGGTTGGATAGACGTATAACAACGTCGGTGTTTACAGATCCGCTACGTGCAAATTGCTCCGTGCATCGGGGCGTGAGCCACCTCCAAATCCATCGAGAATGCCGGGCAGAACCGAATCTGACGCCGGGCATCCGCATGAGTGTCGAAGAACGAGCTCGGTCTCCAGCCAGACCTGCTCCGGACCTGTACGTCGATGATTGACGATTTCATTGAGACGGGTCACTGCCACGGCGCCGAGCGACCGTGCTGGTTGCCGAACCGTGGACAACTCCCACTGCCAGATACGATCGGGCTCAATTCCGTCGAACCCCATCAGGCCAAGATCCTCCGGGACCTGAATGCCCATCCGCCTCGCTGCCTGAAAGACACCGAAGGCCATCGCATCACTGGCAGCGAATATCGCATCGGGCCGGTTCTTTCCCTCGAGTAGCTCTCGTGCCGCATCGAACGCGCCGCTCTGGGAGAAATTGACCTCGATAACCGGTGCCGTCTCCGGGTCCAAACCCGCTGCCCGAACCCCGTCCATGAAGCCCTGTTGTCGATCTCGTGCGGCCACCATTGATTTCGGCCCGGCGATCATTGCGGGACGCCGTCGCCCGTGGCTCAGCAGATGACCGGTTGCCTGGGAACTGGCTTCACGATTACGGATGTCGATGAAATTGCGGCCGTCGTCCTTTGGCCGCCCCACAAGCATGTATGGGAAACCCAGCTCGTGGAGGGTGGTGATGAGAACGTCATCCATCAAACTGACCGCGAGGACCAGTCCATCGATATGCCGGGTAACCACGAAACGCTCGATCAGCCGTGCGACTGCCTGGTCGTCGTTGGCTGGCTCCATCAGGAGCATAAGGCTCACCCCGTTCTCTCGTGCGGCGTCGAGACAACCTTGGGTGAACCGCGGGAACCAGGGGTCTCC
>JAUJLY010000028.1 GCA_030447145.1 Thermomicrobiales bacterium | reverse complement strand
GGACCATGGGGTCCTGCTCCGAGGGCTTGAGGATGAATGTGTTGCCACAGGCGACGGCATACGGCATAAACCAGAACGCGATCATGAACGGGAAATTGAAGGGTGTGATCGAGGCGAAGACGCCAAGTGGCTGGAAGATCACTTCCTCGTCGATCCCACGAGCGGCTCCGTCCTCGAGGCCATACCCCATCATCAGCGAGGGGATTCCGCAAGCGGTTTCAACATTTTCGATACCCCGTTGGACCTCGCCTTTGGCGTCGTCCAACGTCTTGCCCATCTCCGTGACGATCAACCGGGCGAGTTCATCGCGGCGCTCATCCAGGAGTTGCCGGAGCTTGAAGAAATACCTGGCTCGCTCTTGGGGTGGAGTAGATCGCCACGCCGGAAAAGCCGCGGCGGCGGCCTGGACTGCAGCATCCACATCGTCCGCCCCACTTAGTGGGACCTGAGCGAGGATCTCGTCGGTGGCGGGATTCCGCACCTCGTGAGTGGCAGCAGCACCAGCGGTAACCCATTCGGCGCCGACGTAAGTACGAAGCAACCGTGTATTAGCCTGCGTTGCGCTCAACCTTGCCTCCCATGCTCCGAGCTGGTATTCGGGATTATCCGACAGCAACCTCCGCCCTGTAGGCGAGTGTCCTGTTGCGACGAGCCGGTAATTTTGGGCTGCCTGTTTCGCCCTGTCCCGTGTACTCTCTTTTCGCCGATTCCCACAAATTGGTTGAATTCCTGTAACATACAAGTCGAGAGAATCCGTGTCAAGCGCCAGTTGGGAGAAGTATCCGCCGGGACTCGCCGTCTCCTGTCAAGGTGGCCATTCCAGAGGTGCGATGGTTCCTTCAAGCCGGAGGGCACAGTCTGCGCGCGTGGGTCTACCGGCAGGTGGACGAGGAAGCGACGTATGGATGCAGAAAGATCCATCGAAGAGGAAGCGTCAGCCAATGGACTGCTTCATCCGATCAGGGACGCGGCTGCCCTCACCGGGGTGTCGCCTGGCCTCTTGCGCCTCTGGGACCGGGAAGGCCTTGTCAGTCCCAGGCGGACTCCAGGCGGGCATCGCCTCTATACCAGTGAGGATCTCACGCGCTTGCGGCAGATCAACCATCTACGCACGGTGGACCGCCTCAATCTCGCCGCTATCCGCCGCGAGGTCGGGACCGACGGATCCAATACGTCGCAGGAACCTGACGGTGACCTGGGTACCATGGGACGTCGGCTGCGGGCGCTGCGCACGGCCCGAGGGCTATCGTTGGCTGCCGTGGCAGAGCAGTCAGGGCTCTCGACATCCTTCCTGAGCGCGGTGGAACGCGGCCAATCGAACATGTCTGTAGCGAACTTATTCAAGCTGGCGGACGCCTATGGGACGACTGTTCCGGCATTGGGGGAGAATGAACCAACGAGTCAGCGAAGCGTGCTCCATCCGGAGGACCGTCCCCGCTATGTCGCGGGAGGCGGCCGGGTGGTCATTGAAGACCTGATCGCAGCGCCTGGTGCGCTGGAAGCGCAGCACGTGGAGATTTTGCCCGGTGGCGGGAGCGAGGAAGCGTACACCCACCCTGGCGAGGAGCTTATCTACGTTCTCTCCGGCTCGCTCCTCTTCTGGATTGACGATCAGGAGCAATATCGACTTGAACCAGGGGACACTCTCTATTTCCGCAGCACCGAATCCCACCGATGGTGGAACGAGGGTGACGTACCGGTCAGTGTCCTGTGGATCAACGTCCCTCTTGTCCAGCACCCGGTGACCGGTTCCGAAGGTCAGGGGGCGACACCCCGTCATCTGAGTGGCGTTAGAAGGGATAGCGGCCACGGGGCAGGAGGTGTGACAAATACGACGTCCGGCACTCGTTGACCGGCGTACCGGGATGCTTCGAAGGCGCGTAGGACAGACTGCCATTCACAGGTTCCTCACAGGTCAATACGACACACCGGGACCCACGGAATTGGGACGTACTGCAATTCGTTCCATGCAGTTATGAATGGGGATGACGTGATCGAACCTGCATCGGATACCGGACTCCAACTCCAGCCAGGACCGCTTAACGCGGTGACAGATGTGCCGGGAATCACCGTGGGGCATTACACGCATGATGAGGTTCGCCGCGGGGTTACCGCCGTCCTCTGTCGGGAGGGAGCGGCCGCTGGCGTGTCGGTGCGCGGGTCTAATCCGGGCACCGTGAATACCGATGCGCTCGCTGCGACCACGATCGGGTCGCTGGTCCACGGGATCGGACTGACGGGCGGCAGCCTCTTCGGCCTCGCCGCCACGGCAGGAATGACCGAATGGCTCTTCGAGCAGGGCATGGGGCTGCGGATGGATGGGGCCGTTCTCCCCATCATGTCCGGTGCAGTGATCTACGACCTCCGGCTGAGTGACCCCAGGATCATTCCGACCGCGGACTGGGGACGACAAGCCGCGGAGGCCGCAACAGATGGACAGTTCTCCAGAGGCAATGTTGGCGTCGGAGCTGGCGCGACCGCCGGCAAGGGGCCCGGGTGCATCAAGACGAAAGGAGGACTGGGAACGGCCTCATTGGTCTTACCGGGCGGGATTGTTGTCGGTGCGGTGGTGGTCGTCAACTCCCTCGGCGGTCTCATTCACCCCCTGACAGGAAAACTGTATGCCACAGACGGCGGCTTCGATATTCCGCTTCTCTACCACCTAAAAGACGAGGTCCGGGACGAGGTGGCATCCCGTGCCAATACGACTCTTGGCGTTATAGCGACGAATGCGGATCTCGAGAAGAGCCAATTGATCAAGATCGCCGATCTTGCGCACGATGGTCTGGCGCGGGCAATCCGGCCAATGCATACCATGCGGGACGGTGACACGATCTTCGCGCTTTCCCCTTACGCGAGCCGGGTGCGCCTGGAGGACACGGCAGATGCGAAGCTGACAGATCTGGTCGGCGCGGCGGCTGCGGACGCGATGGTACTTGCCGTCCTCGACGCGGCGCGCCAGACCGAAGGCATCGACGCCTGGCCGTCGGTCACCGATGCACGGGCCGCATTCGCGTCCCGCTAGCTTGAGTGATGAACAAGTACAGACACCGCGTTGTATTGAGGTCAACAGGCCGCTGGGCACGGCAATGGAAGGATAGGAGCGAGAGATGACGACTGCTGATCTCGGCAATGTTGGGACGAATGCTGCCATTCATGAGGAAACGATCGAAAAATACCGCCGCTATGTGAACACCAGCTTTGTTGCCGGGATTGAGCCGGTGGTCGTCGAGAAAGCGGAAGGCTCCACCGTTCACGATGCAGACGGAACGGAGTATCTCGACTGCTTCGCAGGTATCTCGGTGGTCAACGCCGGGCATCGCCATCCCCGGGTACTGGACGCAGTTCGCGCACAGCTGGACCAGGTCGTCCACGCCGCAACTTACATCTATCACGTCCCGGTCGTCGCGGACCTGGCGGAGAAGTTGGCGCAGGTTACACCGGGCGATCTGACCAAGTCATTTTTCGGGAACTCCGGTGCGGAAGGCATCGAGACAGCGGTCCGGCTAGCCAAGGCCTACACCGGCCGCCATGAAGTGATCAGCCTCACCCATTCTTTCCATGGGCGAACCGCCGGTACCCTCTCCATCACCGGAAACCAGGCTCGCAAGACCCGCGGCGGCCCCTACCTCGCCGGTGTCGCCTTTGCGCCGGCTCCCTATGTCTACCGCAACCCGTTTGGCACGGACGATCCAGAGGTCATCGCGGACCGGTGCGCGGAGATGGTCGAGTGGGCCATTAGCTACCAGACAAGTGGCGACGTGGCGGCATTCATCGCCGAGCCCGTCATGGGCGAAGGCGGCATCCTCGTCCCCCCTTCCTCCTACTTTTCCCGTGTCAAGGAGATCCTCGATCGCCATGGCATCCTCTTTATCGCGGATGAGGTCCAGAGCGGCTTCGGACGCACCGGGGAAATGTTCGCTATCGAGCATTTCGGCATCGTGCCGGACATCATGGTAATGGCAAAGGGGATCGCCGATGGCTTCCCGCTGAGTGCTACCATCGCCCGGGACGAGATCGCAGACTGCCTCCGGCCGGGGGAGCATCTTTCGACCTTTGGCGGCAATCCTGTATCCTGCGCTGCAGCACTCGCCAACATCGCTGTTCTGGAGGATGAACAACTGCCACAGGAATCTGCACGCAAGGGCGCACACACGATCGGTAGACTCCAGGAGCTTGCGAAGCGGCATCCGCTTATTGGTGATGTCCGTGGTTTGGGCCTGATGATCGGTGCCGAGCTTGTCACCGACCGCGAGAGCAAGGGGCCAGCATCGAAGCAAGCCGTCGAGGTCCGACGTCTTTGCCGTGAAGCGGGCGTGCTCATCGGCGTCGGTGGGCAAGCCGGCAATGTCCTTCGCATCCAGCCACCGCTCGTCATCAGCGACGAGCAGCTCGATCACGCCATCGACACCATCGACAAGGCGCTCGCTATCGTCGCTGGGCAGTAACGAGTAGAGCGTGTGGACCCTTTCAGCAAGGACAGATTCTTGACCCACTCCTGTGATGGCGAAATGGTCAATGGTGGCGGGAATGCCTGACGGTGCCGTACCCAAACCTCGTCTTCGGGATCTCGGCATCACGATCGGTGCTATGCCGACCGGTCCGCTCAACGCCATCACAGATGTGGCCGGTGTGCGGGTCGGTCATACCACTGTGATTCACGGCCAAGGAGCACACCGCTTGGGCGAGGGCCCGGCGCGAACTGGTGTCACAGCCATCCATCCGCATGGGGAATCTGTGTTCACCTCCATGGTTCCGGCCGCGATCGAGGTGCTCAATGGCGCCGGCGAGATCACGGGACGCTCGCAGGTCGACGAATACGGGCTCCTCGAATCGCCCGTCCTCATCACGAACACGCTCTCGGTCGGGACCGCGCACCGGGCGTGTGTCGAGTGGCTGTGCCGGCACGAACCTTCTCTTGGCACCCAGGCGTTCTCCATACCGGTCGTGGCCGAGACCTTCGATGGATACCTCAACGACATCGCGGGGCAGCACGTTACCGATGAGCACGTCTGGCAGGCACTGGACAATGCCAACTCCGGCCCGGTGGCGGAGGGCAATGTCGGTGGTGGCACGGGCATGCGTCTCTTCGGGTTCAAGGGCGGCATCGGCACAGCCTCGCGTGTTATGACGCTCGATGCCCACCATTACACGATAGGCGTGCTCGTGCAGGGCAACTTCGGTCTCCGGCAAGATCTGCTTGTCGATGGCGTGCCCGTGGGGCGGGAGCTGGGTGCAACGGCGCGTCAGGCACCGGCAAAGGATGGCTCCGTCATCGTGATCATCGCGACGGACGCCCCATTCTCCGATCGCCAGTTACGGCGCCTCTGCAAGCGAGGGTCGCTCGGCCTGAGCCGGGCGGGGGCGGTGGGCCGCCATACGTCTGGCGATCTGGTTCTCGCCTTCTCGAATGCATGGGAGAATCGGGTGGACCGCTTTGCGATGGAGCCATTGCGGACCATGGTCCAGGTAACGGATACCCGGATCGACGATTTCTTCGTGGCAACGATGGAGGCAACAGAGGAAGCGGTATTGAACGCGCTTGTTGCGGCAGAAACCATGGCGGGCCGCGACAGCAACATCGCTGAAGCGATTCCACACGAGCAGTTGATAGACGTGATGCGGCGGTTCGGCCGCACCACGTCCACTGGTTGATTTATCGATGCACGGGATTACGCCTCGTGCTTCGCGAAAATCAGCGCCACGTTGTGGCCCCCAAACCCCATGGAGTTAGACATCGCGACAGAGATGCCAGCCTCCCGAGCCTGATTCGGTACATAATCCAGGTCGCAATCCGGATCGTCAGCTTCCTGGTTGATCGTCGGCGGCAAGGCACACGCCTGTAACGCCTGGATAGTGAACAGCGCCTCCACCGCACCGGCGGCGCCCAGCAGGTGCCCGGTCATCGACTTGGTTGAGCTGATCGGTATCTGGTAGGCCTGCTCGCCGAACGCACGCTTGATCGCTTCGGTCTCCAGCTTCTCGTTGAGCGGTGTCGAGGTTCCATGAGCGTTGATATAGCCGACATTGGCGGGAACGATGCCCGCGTCCTCCATCGCAAGCATCATCGCCCGTGCTGCGCCCTCGCCGCCCGGCCCGGGCTGGACCATGTGATTGGCGTCGTCGGTCGCGCCATACCCCAAAACCTCGGCCAGGATCGTTGCGCCGCGCTCGATAGCGTGCTCTCGCTCCTCCAGCACCAGCGCCGCCGCCCCCTCGGCCAGCACAAAGCCATCCCGCCCTGCATCGAACGGACGACTTGCACGCTCGGGCTCATCATTCCGCGTCGAGAGCGCCCCCATCGCGCCGAACCCGGCAACAGCCAACCGTGTGACGGGCGCCTCGCTCCCACCTACCACCATCGCATCGGCAAGTCCCCGACGAATCATCAACATACCCTCGCCGATCGCATGTGCCGATGCCGCACATGCAGAGACCGGCGCGTAGTTGGGACCCTTTGCTCCGATGTCGATCGAGACATTTCCTGACGCCATGTTCGCAAGCAACATGGGAACAAAGAAGGGGGAAATGCGCCGCGGCCCCCCGCTGAGGAGCGTTTCAGCCCCGCCCTCGAAGGTCTCCACACCGCCCATACCGGTGCCGATCAGGACCCCGACACGCGTTGGATTGGCGGCAACATCGAGGCCGGATTGCGCGACTGCCTCCCTCGCGGTGACGATCGAGAGTTGCGAGAAGCGGTCCATCCGGCGACTCTCCTTACGCCCAACCGCCTCAGCCGCATTGAAATCCTTCACCTCACCAGCGAAGCGTGTCTCGTAACCTTCCGGATCAAAGCGAGTAATTGGTCCGATGCCGGATCTCCCGGCAATTGCCGCCTCCCAGACGCTGCGGGCATTGTTGCCCAAGGCACAGATCGCGCCAAGACCAGTCACCACTACCCGACGAGGGATTTCGGGAGAGGACTGCTCTCGTGGATCATGGGCGGTCATGTGAGGGGTCCTTTCGTCTTGGCAATGGACACGGAACCGAGCCGGTTGTCCGTAATATCGGTATCAGGCAAACACACTCATTGCTGAAAATCATACCCGCTCAGGCAGGGACATAGAGCGTTGATGGGACCGCTGGAAGATGCTACTCTGGACATCCGGCCGGTCCTGCGGGATGCCGTTGCGCTTGATGTGGTCTTGAGCCAACGTTTTGTGAGCCGGGAGCTGCTCGAGCGTGGATCGTGGTTCACGCAAGCTGCGGCACCCACCTGTTAATTCAGGTTCAAGGCTCCGCATCGCGTGCGGCACCAGTGGGTCCGGTCTTTATTTCCCCCTGATACCAATCCCCATCAGGAGCCCCATCGTGATCTGTATCATCCTTGGTCCGGACTACGCGATGGCTCGTGCCCGCGCAAATGCGATCCGGAAGCAGCGCGATTCGTCTGGCGATAGCACTTCCACGCTGGACGGCAAGAATGTCTCGATTCGTCAGGTCATCATGGACGTATCGAGCATCGGCTTTTTCTCGGCCGGACGTGTCGTGATCGTCGAAGATCTCATCGCGCGCCTTGGGAAGCAGGGCGCCAGGGACGGCGGAAATCCTCCTGACTGGGCGGCGCTCTTCTCCGCGGTTCCCGATGCCAGTACGCTCATTCTCCTTGATCCCTCTCTTCAGTCACTTCCGGCAGCAGTGAAAAAGGCGCTGCCGCCGACTGCCTCGCTGGATCTCAGCGAGCCACCACGAGGCCCGGCCCTCCTGAAGTGGATCCAGAGCACCGCCAAGGCGAGTGGCTCAGAGATCGACCAGGAGACCGCTCGGCTCCTCGCGGAATCCCTCTACCCACAGACATGGATGCAGAAATCTCGCAATCCGGCGTTCGACCGACCACCGGACATGGAGATGCTCTCGAACGAGATTGCGAAGCTGGCGCTTGCGGCACATCCAGGAACGATCACCCGCAATCTTGTTTCAGAGCTGGCGGATCGGGGCACTGACGACCGCATCTTCGCGTTTCTCGATGCCGCTGCCGCGGGCAACGTCGGAATCGCAATGGTCGAGTTGGACAAGTTGCTGGAGGCCGGGGAGGATCCTGCGAAGTTGCTGGCCCAGTTGAGCCAGAACGTCGAAGTCGGTGCTGTCATGGCAACCGCGGACCGGCGTGATCCGGCAGAGGTCGGCAAGGCCGTCGGGGTCACCAGTGCGGGCCGGATGAGCTCCATCCAGCGGAGCCTGCAAGGGCAGTCGCCGGGCACGGCACTCGGCCGGGTTGACATTGCCACAGCAGCCGACCGGAAGATGAAGCGCGGCGAACTGCGCGATCCCCTCGACGCTCTCTACCATGCGGTGCTCGGGATCGCCGCGGCCCGACGGAGCGCCTCATCGCGCCGGTAATTCATGATTCTGTCCCGGATCACGACAGATCGCCATTTCGAAAAATCCGTTTTAACGCCAAAAGCGCCCCGTCGAGACAAATCCCTCCGGGGCGATACAAATTACTTCTACTGCGAGCGCGATACTGTTAAGCGCTGGCTGCGACCGCATTGAATTTCGCCATGAGCCGGGCCTTGCGACGAGCGGCATTGTTACGGTGCACAATACCCTTGGTCGCAATGCGATCCAGCATCGAGACAGCCTGAATAACCGCTGTCTGTGCAGCAGCCTGGTCACCGGCCTGGATTGCAAGCTCGGCTTTCTTCACAAGAGTGCGGGCAGCAGAGCGGTAGGGACGGTTGTGCAGACGGCGACGCTCGCTGGTACGAATTCGCTTCACGGCAGACTTGCTATTAGCCAAGTTGGACCTTCCTCATTTCAGATACACACGTGATAAATCACGAACCACATCATAGAATACTGAACATAGCAAAGCACCCCTCGCACGGGTGCACAATGTAGTCTACCAAAGCCCGCGGATGCGCTCAAGCTTGTGAGTATCCCGTCGTACTCCCGTGGCCGACGTGCAAACGCCATTAGTGATGAGACCACCCCCGTATGAGCCAGGCGTCCCAGGTCTTCGGCAACCCGGTATCAGCAGAAACATCTACCAACGCCACGGAGGCGCCATCGCGATCTGCCGGCCCCACGATGGCAAGGAACGCAATTGTCGTCAGCATCGCGTTTATCCTGAGCCGGCTACTGGGACTTGGCCGCGAGATGATCCTCGCCAACCAGTTCGGTACCGGACCCGAGATGGATGCCTACGTCAGCGCCTTCCGTATTCCCGACCTCCTTTTCCTCACCGTGATGTCCGGGGCGTTCGGAGCTGCCTTCATCCCTGTCTTTGCCGGATTCATCGATCAGGGCGACAGGGAGCGAGCATCGCGCCTCGCATCGTCGATCATGACGTGGACTGGTATCGGCATTGTCGTCCTCGCAGGCATCTCCTTTCTCCTGGCGCGCCCTCTCACAAACCTTGTCGCACCCGGGTTCGACCCTGCCACTGAGGATCTCGCCGTCAACCTGATGCGAATCCTGCTGTTGTCCCCGGTCTTTCTCGGCTTCGGGATCGCCGCAAAAGGCATTCTGGAGGCCCAAAACCAGTTCACCCTCCCTGCGCTTGCCCCGCTCGTCTACAACCTCGCGATCATCATCGGTGCCCTCTTCTTCGCAGCCGATCACGGGATCTACGCGGTCGGCTGGGCCGTGATTGCCGGCGCCGTCGCACACGTCGGCATCCAAATCCCTGGCCTCGTGCGGTCGGGGTTTCACTTTCGCCCTACTCTCGATCGCTCGATTGCCGGCCTGGCTGAGGTTCTTCGGCTGCTTGGCCCGCGTGTTGTAGGGCTCGCGGCGTTCCAGGTGAACTTCATCGCCGTGAATGCATTTGCCTCGACGATCGATGCCCGCAATGTCTCTGCACTAAACTACGCGTGGCAGCTTCTCATGCTTCCGCATGGAGTGCTTGCGCTCAGTATTTCCACGGTCGCGTTCCCGTCGCTGGCGGCACTCTACAGCCGGGGCGACCGTGTCGGATTCGGGCGTCTTCTCGATCGCACCACGCGACCTCTCATCTTCCTTTCGGTACCCGCAAGCTTCGGCCTGTGGCTCGTCGGGCGCCCCATTGTGATTGTCATCTTCGAGAGCGGTGACTTTGATGAGGCATCGACTGACCTCGTCAGCTCAGCGCTCACCTGGTTCGCGATCGGGCTTGTCGGATATGGCGTCACGGAGATTCTCACGCGGGTTTTCTATGCAATGCGCGACACGAGGACGCCCGTGATCACGGGGGTTCTAACCATCGTCCTCAAGGTGGTTCTCTGCGCCCTCCTTATTCAATCCTTGGGGAACCGCGGTCTGGCGCTGTCGCTCAGCGTCACCACAGCAGCGGAGGCGATCATCATGATGCTTTTCCTGAAGCACCGTTCCGGACGAGTCTTCTCTCCGGGCTTCTTCGGCTGGTTGGTGAAGGTCTTGCTGGCGAGCGCCGCGATGGTTGTGGCGATCGCGATTACTGTGCCGTGGCTCAATGAGGTTCTCAGGGCGGATGCTTTCATTGCCGTTCGCCTTCTCTACTTCGCAACCTGCATGGCGCTCTACACGCTGACATTCCTCTTCGCCGCGTGGACACTCCGTATCCCCGAGTTCCACAGTTCAGTGAGCAAGGTCCTCAACCGCTTGCCTACCCGTGTTCGGGCGCGGATGATGTGGCTTGGTATCGACGAGCCCTCCGGCGCCTGATTCCGGATAGCCACGACGGTGGCGAGAGCGGTGCGGGCGTCGGTTACGGGGAACGACAATGGGCGTACCGGAATGACTCCGGCTCAGGTGACCAGCAGCATCACCGGCGTCAGCACACCGGGACAATGGCTATACTTGGAGGGAATATGGCCGGGGTGGCAGCCAGGCGCTGAAGCTCCCGGCCAATTTTCAGCGCATACCGGACACCTAGACGGGAACCCTCGCTCCATATGAGCCATACGATCGACACGTCCCACATCCGAAACTTCAGCATCATCGCCCATATCGACCACGGTAAATCCACCTTGGCCGATCGCCTGCTGCAGATCACCGGGACGGTCTCCGAGCGAGATCTCGGCACCCAAATGCTGGACACCATGGATCTGGAGCGCGAAAAGGGCATCACCATTAAGGCCCGAGCGGTCCGGATGAATTACACGGCTCGGGATGGCCAGAGGTACGAGCTCAATCTGATCGACACCCCCGGTCATGTTGACTTTTCCTACGAGGTCAGCCGGAGCCTTGCCGCCTGTGAGGGTGCGCTCCTGGTGGTCGATGCCGCCCAGGGAATCGAGGCGCAGACGATGGCCAACGTCTACCTCGCCCTCGAACACGATCTCGCGATGATCGCGGTGATCAACAAGATCGACCTTCCAAACGCCGAGCCAGAACGCGTCAGCAAGGAAGTGGGCGACTTCATCGGTCTGGTAGACGACGAGATCATCCCTGCCTCGGCCAAGACCGGAATAGGCGTCGAAAACATCCTCGAAGCGATCGTCAACCACATCCCTCCCCCCTCTGCTGAGGACGGAACGAGACCGTTGCGGGCGCTTATCTTCGACTCACACTACGACGCGTACAAGGGCGTAATTGCTTACGTCAAGGTTGTGGATGGCGAGCTTCACGCCGACGAGCGTATCCGTATTCTCGGCACGAAGAAAGAAGCCGAGATACTCGAAGTCGGGTACTTCGCCCCCCTGATGCAGTCGTCCGATGTGCTCCGCACGGGTGAGGTCGGCTACATCGCAACCGGACTGAAGGTGGTCAAGGATTGTCAGGTTGGAGACACAATCACGCTGGCCCGTGGACCCGCGCGGGAGCCTCTTCCCGGCTACCAGCCGGCGAAGGCCATGGTCTTCGCCGGGCTTTACCCCGTGGACAGTGAGGACTTTCCGATCCTCCGCGATGCCCTGGAGCGACTCCAGCTCAATGATGCATCACTCACCTACGAGGCCGAATCCTCGATGGCACTCGGATTTGGCTTCCGGTGCGGCTTTCTCGGGCTGCTCCATATGGAGATCATCCAGGAGCGCCTTGAGCGCGAATACGACCTTGATCTGCTGGCGACCGCGCCGAGCGTCGAGTATGAGGTCGTGCTGAACAGTGGCAAGATCGTACGCGTAGACAACCCCTCAGACATGCCGAACTTCGGCGAGATCCAGGCGATCCGCGAACCCTGGATGCACCTTAACATCATCGCGCCTTCGCGCTTCATCGGGGCGATCATGGAGCTAACGACAAGCAAGCGCGCCATGTTCATCGAGATGATCTACCTCGACGAGGATCGCGTTCAGCTCAAGTACGACATCCCTCTTGCCGAGCTGATTGTCGAGTTTTATGACCAGCTCAAGAGCCGGACGCAGGGATACGCATCGCTCGATTACTCGTTAGCCGATATGCGGGAGGCGGACCTGGTCAAGCTTGACGTGCTGGTGAATGGCCAGCCTGTCGATGCCCTCTCGGTCATCACGCACCGGGACGATGCCTATTACAAGGGGCGGGAGCTCGTTCAGCAGCTCCGCAAGCTCATCCCCCGGCAGATGTTCGACGTGCCAATCCAGGCCTCGATCGGCAGCCGGATTATCTCTCGCGAGACCGTAAAGGCCATGCGCAAAAACGTGCTCGCCAAGTGTTACGGTGGCGACGTCAGCCGCAAGCGCAAACTGCTCGAGAAGCAAAAAGAGGGCAAGGCACGGATGAAGATGGTCGGCAGCGTCGAGATTCCGCAGGAAGCGTTCATGGCTGTCCTGAGCCTCGGTAGCTCCTCCGACAAGACGGCAGCAAAGGGATGACCGCTGTCGCTCCTGACATCACCATCGTCGGTCTCGGCCCGGGAGACCCCGGCCAGCGAACCATTGCGGTACAGCACGCACTTGACGCGGCAGTCCGAATCTTCGTCCGAACGCATCCCGACGTTGATCTGAGCGACCTCCTGGGACGCAAGCATGTTACGGATGTGGCCTGCCTTCGACAGCCCGATGCCGAGCCGGGCGGCCGCTGGCAGGTCGCAAATGACGCTGTCTGTGACGCCACGGCTGATGGTCCGGTCGTTCTCGCCATTCCCGGTCATCCGCGCTTTGGTGCGGGCATGGTAGTGGGGACACTGAACGAAGCGGCCAGACGCGGCCTTTCAACGCGTGTCCTTGATGGCATCAGTGTTGACGATCTCATGGCAACCTCGCTGGGTATCGACCCGCTGCTGCAAGATGCGCAGTTCTTCAATGCGCGGGAGTTCAGAGCGGAGGATGATTCACAGGCCCCCTTCATAGGCGGCATGTTCACGGGCTCCCCCCTTCGGCCAATGCTCCTGACCCATGTCTACGACCAAGCAGTTATGGTTGGTGTAGCGCGTGCTCTCGCGCGCGTCCTGCCGCCCGACCACAGCGTCATCCGCATCTTTGCCGCCGGAATGCCGGACGAGGAGATCAATCACTACACCGTCGGGGAGCTTCCGACTGTTCCCGGTGGGCCGCTGGTCACGCTCTGGGTGCCCCCTCAGGGAGACTTGGAAGCCGGACGCGACCCCCGAACCCTGCAGCACATCGTGGCACGGCTCCGCGCGCCAGGAGGGTGTCCCTGGGACCGCGAACAGACGCATGAGTCACTTCGTGACAATATCGTCGATGAAGCATATGAGGTCATGGATGCGATCGATGCTGGCGATCCAGCCAACCTCGCCGAAGAACTGGGCGATCTCTTCCTTCTTATCTGCATGCATGCCCAGATAGCCGAAGAGAACGGCACCTTCACGCTAGAAGACGTTTACCAGGGAATTTCATCCAAGATCATCCGCCGCCATCCACATGTCTTCGGTGATGCAGTGGCGAACGAGGCATCGGATTTGGCCGAAATCTGGGCCGGGGTCAAGGCGCAGGAGAAGGTGGAGAATCCCGATCAACCCGTGAAGGCGATCGACGGGCAGCCACACTCCATGCCGGCTCTGGTCCGGGCGCCAAAGGTTTTGCGGAAACATTCATTCTCAACCGATATGCCTCCATCAACCGCTGACGACCGTTCCCGTGACCTGTTGAGGGCAGTCTCCGCGGTTGTCATGGCGGGTGATGACCCCGAACGTGTCCTCCGCGATGCGCTGACCGAGCATGTGACCGGCAACGCCACGCCGTAGGGGAGCACCTCGCGTGCTCCCCTAGTTATTTGCTGACGTCAGGAGCACACGAGGTGCTCCCCTACTCCATCGGACTGTGAACACAGGAGGACTCGTTTCATGCAACAGATTGACGTCCAGCCAGATGCAGTGGGCCGCACCACCTGCGGATCGCTCAAACCGGGAGAGGCCAATTCAGATGTGGTGCTCAAGGGGTGGGTGAACCGGCGTCGCGACCTGGGTGGGCTCATCTTCATCGACCTGCGCGACCGTTTCGGCATAACGCAGGTCGTTTTCAATCCGCAAATTGCATCCAGGGCCCATGAACGGGCCAACC
>JAUJLY010000027.1 GCA_030447145.1 Thermomicrobiales bacterium | reverse complement strand
CGACTTTCTTCGAGGATCTCTCGACCATCTGGCTGAGTGGCAACAACAAAAAGAATGAAGAGGATTATCCTTACCGCTTCCAGATTGAGTCCGATCTGGCGCTCGAGGATGACAATCTGTTAGCCGCTGAGCCACTTGCACGGCAAATGAGCTATGCGTCGAAATGGGCACCCGAGCACTGGACGCTGGCATTCCAGGGAAACGTCCACAACATTCCTGAAGCAGACTACCAACTTATACGTGCGGAGATCGTAAAGGCGGTCATGGCGCGGAACGCATAACAATTGGGGATGCCCTGACGACCTATCCAACCAGCAACCAGGAGGAACTCATGTCCACTCCAGAGGAACGTTTGCAGGAACTCGGGATCGAATTGGCGGACTTCACACCCTTCCATCCCGCCGTCGCGGCCGGCGTCATCACCGCTGGCTACCTGCTCTTTGTGTCGGGATCCACCCCCAGCAGCCCCGATCTTCGGGGAAGGGTCGGCGATACACTGACGGTGGAGCAGGGATACCAGGCTGCCCGGGAGTGTGCCATCGGCCAACTTGCCGCCGCGAAATCGGTGCTGGGAGATCTCTCCCGCATCAGGCGCATTGTCAAACTCCTCGGGATGGTCAACGCAGCACCCGGTTTCGGCGACACCCCCGCTGTCGTCCACGGTGCATCGGAGTTCTATTACGAGGTGTTCGGCGAGAAGGGCGTCCATGCTCGCTCGGCGGTCGGTCTCCAGGCTCTCCCGAATGACGTCGCGGTAGAGGTCGAGACGATCTTCGAGATTGAGTAGGCACGGATGCATATCGTCCTGAGGCCACGTCGTGGCATGGTGGACAGTCCAGCTAGGGGAAACAAGCAGCGGTTCTCCCCATAGGCTGCAGCCTGTCATATCCGGCGTCGAAGGGACTGTCCTTCCATAGATGCAGTGCGTGACCCGGTGTTTCCGCGGCCCGCGTCAGGCAGCAGAGCGGAGTGCAAATCTCCCAGAAGTTCTGGCAGTGAGCGAGGAGGGAAGTCGGTTCAGGCCCTGCCGGCTGCTGGCAACGCCGACACCCAACAGCACCAGCACGCCGCCACCGATCTGGTTCATGGTCAGTGGCTCACCGAGAAGCACAGCTGCCAGGGCAACGCCTGCCAGCGGCCGGAGGTTGCCATACACCGCGCTGTGCCCCGCCTCAAGATGGGCCAGACGGTATCCCCGAAGCATCGGAGCCACTGCCGAGCAACCTACTCCCAGATAGAGCAGGAGGAGGCTGTCCTGGACGGTGAGGGAACTTATCTCACCTCTCGCCAGCTCGAATGCGGCGCCAGGTAGCAGGCAGAGAAGGCCGTATTGTGTACTTCCCGTGACCATGGCCAAACTGCTGCCCTGCCTGAATGCCCGGCGCCCCAGGACTACGGCAACAGCAGAGCTCATGGCGCTTGCCATTGGCAGCAGGTTCTCCAGAAGCGCCGTGCCTGGCGTGTGACCAGTCCCGAGCAACACGATCATGGAGATACCCAGCAGGGAGATGAGAATACCGGTGAAGCTAGGTCCGTCGAGTCGCTCGTGAAGGATGGGTACTGCCAGACAGACAGTAAGCACCGGAATGACACCGCTGAGCAGGGCGGTCGATGTGGCATCGGCGAAGAGCAGGCCAAGGTTCTGACAGGCACAGAAGAGCGTCACGCCGGTGAAACCAAGGAAAGCTGGAAGGGAACCGGTTGCAGGTTGCTCATGCGTTCGCGCCAAAATAGCTCGGAGCACGACAAGCGCAATGGCAACGCGCAGCGCGGCCATCGTCATCGGAGGCATGTGGGAGAGCATCGGCTTGCTGGCCACCACAGAGCCGGCCCAAAGAACGTTCGCGCTGACAAGGGCCAGGATCGCCAGCATGCGTGGCTCAAATGCACGCTGGAGCGACAGCCGGATCCAGAGCGCAGGGAGTGACAGACGGACAGCGGGGGGCACCATGGCTTCTCTCGGATGGTTCTGAAGCGGGATAGCAGGTCTGCTCACCATCGTCAGTTGTCGACAAGCAGTTCGCGCAAAGTACTCACCTGAAACTCATCAGCGAAGTCCGGGGTCGGCCAATGCTCTGGATCAGGCAGGCACGGTAGTGTCGGTCGAGTTGGTAACGTACTCTGGCAGCCGGCCCGTCGCCCGACGAGACACACAAGGCCATCGTGACAGTGACCATGTGGAGGAGTTGCTCGGCTCCTTCCGGCGTGTCGTGGCTAGATCCATCTTCATCATGCGCCAGGCCAGCACCGGTGACGACACGCATGAGCCACGCATTACCCACGCAATCCGGCACTTACCTGCGAGTGACATAAGGCGGAGGCCGTGCTAAGGTGGAAGCGGGGACCAGGAGATTGTGGCTGCAGTAGCCATGGAAACACCATGTGTGCAGACGAAAACCAAGCATTCGGGACACTGTTGCGTCCTTACTGGCACCCGGCCTTCTCACCCTCGCACCGGCTGACGAGTCAAGGGAAGGCCAAAGGAGAGCCCCGGTCAAACGACGCCGGGGCTCCCATCGAGCTAGGACGGTTTGCCGAGCGCTGCCTCCACCGCGTCGAGCAGCGCGACAAGGTCGAACGGCTTGGGCAGGAAACTGGTCGTGCCGAGAGCGTCAGATGCGACAGGCGGCATTGACCCGCGACGTCCCCGTGCTGCTGGTCTCGACCACGGAGCAGTTACTGCAAGAGGCGAGAGAGCAGCACGAGACGTTTGGCAGGGACCGCTATCCGGGCAAGCCCTTCGACCTGAACGATCTCCTGGGGCTCGACGGTGAACTGATGGGCAAGGCGTAGCGGGTGGCACCGGGCCTTCCCGTCGCCCCTCTCGGCATAGGCCTTGCATACTTGCTCTAATCTACCTGATACCTTTATCAGGACTCCCCTCAATTGTGGCCGCACTGGACGCGACTGCATCCCGCCGGATCTGCTCAGTCCGCCTGCACGCTCCGAAAGGTCACACCATGAATACCAATGGTCAGCAACCCCACATTCTCTGTGTCAACCACCCCCCGGACATCCTCGCGCTCCAGAAATCCATCTTCGAAGAGGAAGGGTTCAAGGTCACGACCCAGTCTCGTCTGGACAAGGACCTCGACGCCGTCGTGGCGCTAGCCCCCGATGTGATCACCATCGACTACATGTGGCGCTCCTCCGATGACGAGTGGGTCTTCCTGACGATGCTCACGATGGATCGTCGCACCCGGCAGATTCCGATCATCCTCTGCACGGGGGCAGTACGTGAAGCCCGGGAGTTGCAGGAGCATCTGGCCAGCCTGGGCATCCGGGTGGTGCTCAAGCCCTTCGACGTCGATCACCTGATGAATGTCGTGAGAGAGGCACTGGGCAAGACCGCCGCCGAGGGTGGCTCCGTGATCTCTCCGCTCCAATGAGTGACGACATTGCAGGGATGGCGCCGTTGGCCGTGGAACCACAGGAGCACTGCCCCGAGGACGACATTCCACAGCCGATTGACGCCGAGACGCTGACACGCTTGCTGCACGAGTTGCGCAACCCGCTCACGGTGATGATGGCCCGTACCCAGATGTTCACCCGAGCCATCACCCAGGACCGACTCCACGGGGCAGAGGAATGCCTGGAGGGTCTTGCAGTCATGGAAGGGGCGGCCCAGAAGATCGACGTTGTCCTGAAGGCGTTCCAGGCCTCGGCAGGCGTGCCGCCGGATACCCGGGGCCGCGATGGCGTCGGCGTTGTCCGACTGGCGAGTACTGGGGGAGCGATTGGGCATTGCACGCGCTGCATACACTTGGAGCCGTTGCCCTTGAGTGGAACGACAACGAACGAGCCGCACGCCTGATTAGCCAGTCGCTGGCTGAATATGGCGCTCCTGCAACCTCAAGTGATGCCCTCTGGGCCGCATTGGCGTTCAGCCAGCTCGCGGGTGCGATTTCCCGTTTGGGCGACCGGCAGCGTGCCATGAATCTCGGGAAGCAGGGCCTGCTCAAGCAGCAGGAGGCGGGAGGTGGCCCCGGCATGGGGCTCGCGCTCGTGTACTTTGGCGATATCGCGCTTGACTGGGGAGACTACGCTGAGGCGCACATCCGGTACAGCGAGGGACTGGCACTGATGTGGCAGACGGGGGATCGATGGCATCTCCTGCATGCATTGGCTGGCTTTTCAATCATGAAGGCGCAGGTCGGCCCTGCCGAGGCTGCGGCTCGTCTGTTTGGTGCCCAAGCAGCTGCTCGTGCCACCACTGGCCACCAGATCCCGCCCCGGTATCGAGACAGCTTTGATGCGGCCATGGTGAAGCTACGCGCAATGCTTGGTGGAGAAGCGTTTTCGAGATTCTGGGCAGAGGGCATGGCTCTCGAACTCGAGGAGGCGGTTCCCGAGGCGCTGGAGAGCTGAGGCGCACAGGCTACGACGGCAGGCTTGCTCCGCCTCAACAACCAAAGCCGCGCCCAGACCGGGAAGGGCACGGAGATCTGGCATCGGAACAATCTGCCATGAACCATAGCACCCCCTCCGGTCCAGAAGATACTTCCGACCAGAGGGAGGATTGCCGCCACGGTGACCGCTTGGTGTCTCAGGCCGGGCCAGAGCGAACGGATGAGGGCTGGGGCAATCAGCGCGTAGCGCCAAGGGCAGGACGTCCACATTGTGAACAATACATACCTCTGCCAGGATCAAGCCTATTTGTGGCACGTGCCGCCAGTGATGCGCACGGGGCCATCTCTGGAACCGCTTCACAAGCCGTATTGGTGCCGCGGCTGGCAGCACTGAATGTGCCCTCGTCCTTGCCGACGTTATTGCCATCTTCGTCGAAGAGTCGCGGTGTAATGTTTCTTGCGAGGTCCTTGTTGTCGACGACCTCTCCGGCAGGTGTCGTGACGGTAATCCTGTGAGCTACGACATCGCCCCCGCTGGCCAATGTCAGCGCCAGGACGAACACGGCAGCACAAAATGCACGTTTCATGGGACTGCTCCTTCACGTGTGTATGGAATGATGGGACCGATCCTTATTTATCAACATACGCCTGTGCACCTATAATGTCCAATATGTATTCGTGATTATCATCATAGGGAAACACTATGATTGAGCGGCCCACCCTTCAGGCACTGGCACTCCTCCTGGCAGTGGTCGATCACGGCACGATGACCGCCGCCGCCGAGGCGGAGGGCATAGCACAGCCGGCGATATCAATCCACGTCAGGAACCTGGAGCGCTTCTATGGAGTGCCGCTGATGGAGCGTAGCGGGCGGCGGGTACGTCCGACGGCAACCGGGGAACTGGTAGCCGCCTATGCACGTCGCATTGCCGGTCTTGTCAACGACCTCGGACACGCGGTAGAGGATCTCGAAGGGTTGCGAACTGGCCGACTGGTCGTCGGTGCGAGTGCGACGGTCGCGGAAACATGGCTGCCGGGGATGCTCGGCCGATTCCGCCAGGCGTACTCGGCAATCGAGATGGAAGTGCGCATCGGCAACAGCGAGCAGATCCTCCACGAGGTGCGCGAGCGCGGTCTGGGATTTGGGATTGTCGGGAGGCCAGACCCGGGTCCCGAACTCGTTGCCCGTCGTCTCTTCAGCGACGAGTTGGAGCTCTTCGCCGCCGCAGGAAGCTCCCTTCTCGCGCGTCAACCCCTGCAGTTGAACGATTTGACCGATGAAACGTTCGTTCTTCGCGAGACCGGCTCGGCCACCCGGGAGTACATGCTCCGTTGCCTGGCCGCGCATGACATGAACCCAGTGAAGACGATCCAGCTCGGGAGTAACGAGGCGGTGAAGCGGGCGGTTGCCGCGGGCCTGGGAGTAGGAATCCTGTCAGCGCAGACACTGGATGTCGATGTTAGGGCTGGGGACGTGGTGATCCTCCAATGTGCCGGTTGGGAGTGCCGGCGGCATTTCTGGCTGGTGCAGTGTCGTGATCGTGTGCTGTCCAGGGCCGAGCAGGCCTTCCTGGACCTGTGCTGACGGTATATCTCATATCCCCGATGTGTGTTCCATCGCCGCTACGGCACAAAAGACATCTATGTGTGTAGGGGTCAATCCTTCGTGACCAGGGTTTGCACGACGCCGACCCAAATCGAATGCACCGGGACATTCCTGATACACCGAAGAAAGTGACATCAAAGGCCGCCGGTGCTAAGGTTGCAACAGGAATGAGGGCAATCAGGCTTAAGTAGGCGTGGGAACGCCATGGGGACACGAGAGAGCTCACCATTCGGAAGCCTGTTGCGGCATTACCGCCTGGCAGCCGGACTATCACAGGAGACGCTTGCTGAGCTAACTGGATTGAGTACTCGGGGGATCAGCGATCTGGAGCGCGGGGCACGTACCGCTCCCCGGTTGGAAACCCTGCGCCTCCTCGCCGACAGTCTTAGCGTGGAGGGGCCCGGGCTGGCCGCCTTCCTTGCCGCCCGCAGTGCTGTTACGGCTGAAGCAGTTCCCACTCCTCAGTCGGTCCATGCGATGCCTCCGCTGGCACTGACGCCGCTCGTTGGCCGGGAGCGCGAGATCTGGGCCATCACCGACCTGTTGTGTGACGATGACGTGCGACTTGTCACGCTCACCGGTCCTGGTGGCGTGGGAAAAACGCGTCTGGCACAGGCTGTTGCTCATGAGGTGATGCATCAGTTCGCCGATGGGGTGGTCTTCGTGGACCTGTCCCCGGTAAGGGATGCCCAGCTGGTATTGCCGAGGATCGCCGCGGTGTTTGGGGTGCAGGATGTCGGTGCAGCTGGTGTGATGGCTGATGCGCTTGTCACCGCGCTCGGGCATCAAAATGTGCTACTGATCCTTGACAACCTTGAGCAGGTTGTCGATGCCGCGCCTGATATCGCCATGATAGTGTCCAGGTGCCCCTGGCTCAAGGTCCTGGTGACCAGCCGGATCCTTCTGCGCCTGACCGCTGAGCTGGTCTTTCCGGTCTCACCGCTTCAGCTCCCCGATGGAGCCACCAAGCCTTCGTTACCCGAGCTTGCACAGACTGAGGCGGTTGCCTTCTTTGTCAATCGCGCCAGTGCTGCCGACCTCACGTTTCACCTGACCGAGGACAACAGCGGACCCGTAGCCGAAATCGTCCGGCGCCTTGAGGGGCTGCCACTGGCGATCGAATTGGCTGCCGTTTGGACACGGACGCTTCCTCCTGAGGCGCTGCTAACGCGATTGGAACGGCGGTTGCCACTGCTTACCGGCGGTTCGCGTGATGCACCGCTGCGACAGCGGACGATGCGGGACGCCATTGCCTGGAGCCACGATCTCCTCACGCCCGATGAGCAAGCCCTCTTTTGTCGCCTCGGGGTCTTTGTTGGCGGCTTCACGTTCGAGGCGGCTGAAGCAGTGACGGGGAGGGATGACGAGGGATCCGGGGTTGATTTCCTGGATGGAATCGCATCGCTTATTGAAAGGAGCTTGCTACGACGGGAAATGGGTCCCGACGCTGAACCACATTACGTCATGTTGGAAACCGTACGGGAATTTGGGCTCGGCCAGCTTGCTGCCAGGGGTGAGATGCCGGCGGTGCATGCTGCCCATGCCACGTATTTCCTCCAACTCGCTGAGCAGAGCCTCGAGTCATTCCTGGGACCTGAACACCGCCATTGGTTGGATCGGGTGGACGCTGAACAGGGGAACCTGCGGGCGGCTGCAACGTGGTTCGAGGAAGCCAATGAAACGGTTTACCTGCTCAGGCTCGCGCGCGCGCTGGGTCACTTCTGGTATAGCCGCGGTTACTTGAGCGAGGGTCGCTCATGGTTGGATCGGGCGCTCAGCTTGGCGACGAGTGCGCCCATCGAGCTCAGGGCGGACGGCCTGGCCTGGGCGAGCGGTCTCGCGCACCGCCAGCTCGACATTGAGGTCGCGGTTTCACTCGCCGAGGCGAGTCTGGCTGAGTGGCAGAAGCTGGGGGGAGCTCCGCCTGGCCGAGAGCGGGCTGTTCTCACTCTCGCCATCGGCCTGGATCATCGGGGCGACGCCGATCGCGCGGCCGAATATTACGCAGAGGCAGCGGAGGTGTTCCGTGCCAAGGGCCAGGACTCCTGGGCTGGTATTGCTATCGTCAACTTCGCGCTCGTCGAGGGAGGACGAGGCAGGGTGCAGCTCGCCCGTGACCTGGGTGAGCAGGGGTTGGCCTTGCTCCGATCCGCGAGAAGTGCGTGGGGTATCAATCACGCGCTGGCCGTACTAGGTGACCTGGCGCTGGACCGGGGTGATCATGACGAGGCCGTCGAGCGGTACCACCAATGCCTGACGGCGTCCATTGATGTGGGCGATCCCGTGCAGATGGGACACGACCTGGTGCGGCTGGGCGTCGTGGCAGCCACATTTGGCGATATCTCGCGGGCGGTCCAACTTTTCGGGGCAGTGGAGGCTCTGCGCAAGGGTGCCCATCGAACGCTGTTGCCGCCGAACCTCCGTCCCAAGTATGAGGCAGCCTTGCTGAAATCCCGGGAGTCCCTGGGGGAAAACGCCTTCGCGGACCTCTGGAGGGCTGGGCGAGGGTGGTCGCTGGATACGGCCTTGACCGAGGCTGCGGCAGTTACCCCCGGCGCCGTTGGAAGCAGCCCTCCCTTCACGGTCCAGCATCCACCGCAGGCTTATAACCTGACGGAGCGTGAGTTGGATGTGCTGCGCCTGATGGTGGCGGGCAAGACCGATCGCGAAATTGCGGAGGAGCTATTCATCAGCCGCCGCACCGTTACGACACACGTTGGCAGTCTGCTCCTCAAGTTGGGGGTCACGAACCGCGTCCACGCCGCCACTGTTGCGATCCAGGACGGGCTCCTTTAAGCGATCCCCTGCCTGATTTCTCAAGAATGTTGGCCATGAGCATCGCCCACGCAAAACACACGCATCCGGACGTCGCTGGTACAGGAAAAACACATGACAGCAGGGATGGCTGGTGCTATGCTGAAATTCTAGGGACTACCAAAACGACCTCGGAAGTAGTAGGCGTGGGAACGCCATGGGGACACGAGAGAGCTCACCATTCGGAAGCCTGTTGCGGCATTACCGCCTGGCAGCCGGACTATCACAGGAGACGCTTGCTGAGCTGACTGGATTGAGTACTCGGGGGATCAGCGATCTGGAGCGCGGGGCACGTACGACTCCCCGGTTGGAAACGGTGGGCCTGTTAACCGATGGCCTGGAATTGGGCACTTCCCAACGTAGCGCTTTCCTGGACGCCGCACGTCCGTCAAGGGATTCCCATCTGTCTGAACCTGCCGAACCTGCCCGGATGTCCCCTCTGCCACGCGCCATTACGCCGCTCATCGGACGAGAGCGTGAACTTCAGGTGGTAAAGGAGTTCCTGTGGCGCGATGATGTCGCGTTGGTGACGCTGGCCGGAACCGGTGGGGTCGGCAAGACGAGTCTGGCGCTATCGGTGGCGGCAGATCTCGTAAACGATTTCGACGATGGAGTCACATTTGTCTCCCTCGCTCCCCTCAACGATCCGGCACTGGTCGCCTCTACCATTGCCCGGGCACTCGGCGTGAGGGAGGCTGGTGGGCGATCGGTCGTTGAAGCGCTCCGTGCGTTTCTGTCCCCGAGGCGTCAACTCCTGATCCTGGATAACTTCGAGCACGTCCTGGCTGCTGCACCTCTTGTCACCGATTTTCTTCGCTTTTGCCCGGGAATCAAGGTGTTGGCAACCAGCCGGGAGCGGTTGCATCTTCACGGCGAGCAGGTGTTCGAGGTACTGCCTCTCGGGTTGCCAGATCAACAGCATCTCCCCTCCCTGGAGGTGCTGAGCCACGTGCCGTCGGTGCAACTCTTTGTCGAACGAGGGCGGGAAGTGCAGCCGCAGTTCACGCTCGCAGAGAACAATACAGCAGCGGTATCCGAGATTTGCCGTCGTCTTGACGGCCTGCCACTGGCGCTGGAGCTCGCTGCGGCATGGATCCATGTGTTGCCGCCTGCATCCCTCCTCACACGGCTTGAGCGGCGCTTGCCTCTCCTGACGCAAGGCCCTCGCGACGTACCGTTGCGTCAACAGACGCTGCGTGACGCGATCGGCTGGTCCTACGACCTCCTGTCCGAGGCCGAGCAGCGCATGTTCAGGCGCCTGGCTGTCTTCATGGGCGGATTTGATCTTCCAGCGGCGGAGGCAATCGCGCAGCCAGTCGACGGGGTGGAGAGCATCTCCATTGTCGCCTCGCTGGTCGACAAGAGCCTTCCGCGGCAAGTGGAGGGGCTGGCTGGTGAACCCCGCTTTGGCATGCTGGAGATGGTGCGGGAGTTCGGGCTGGAGCGCCTTGTGGCAAGCGACGAGGATGCCGCTGTTCAGAAGGCGTATGCCTCGTACTTCCTCACCCTCGCCGAAAACCTCCGACCGAAGATTGAGTGTCCCGAGGGACCGGCTGTATTGACCCGGCTGGAGGATGAACATGCCAACCTGCGAGCGGTGCTTGAATGGGCGGTGGAGGATGGGGATGCCGAGAGGGCTGTGCGGTTCGTCGCCGCATTGTGGAAGTTTTGGTTTATTCGTTGGCCCTTGGGTGAGGGCCGGGCCTTGGCCCAGCGAGCGCTTGCACTTCCAGGAAGTGCGCCCCCGGTAGCGCAGGTAGAGGCGCGGTACGGGGCCGGTTCACTGGCGATGGGGCAGGCTGACTATGCGGCTGCCCAGCTTCACGGCGAGACGGGACTGGTCCTAGCGAGCGAGATCGACGATCCATTCTGGAGTGCAATATCCCTCTACCTGCTCGGAAACGTTGCCCGCTTGCGGGGAGATCATGCTGTCGCCCATGTCCACTACCGGCGAGCCCTGGCAATCTATTCCGGATTGGTAGAGAGACGCCAGGTTGCCCAGCATGCTGCCGCAATGGTGCTCGTCAGTCTTGGAGATATCGCCTGTAAAGAGGATGACCTCCCGGAGGCAATCGCACACTACCAAGAAGCCCTGACGATCTGGCGTGAGCGACGGGACCCATGGGGGCAGGGTATTGCGCTGATCAATCTTGGGGCAGTCGAAGTCGGGCGCGGTGAACTTGATCTGGCTGCATCACACTACAAGGAGAGCCTCCTCTGCAATGAGACAACCGGTGATCGTGAGAGCATCGGGCATGGACTGGCTGGGCTGGCCCAAGTTTCCGCATGTCTGGACCAGCCGGAGTGTGCGGCCCGGCTATTTGGTGCGGCAGAGGCGTTGTGGGAAGTAGCCGGCGCTCCCGCTGCGATGATTTCGGCAGATCATGAGAGGGCTGTTACGGCAGTCAAGACGCGTTTGGGGGTCAACGCGTTCGAGGCTCAGCGGGAAACGGGCCACGCAATCAGCTCTGAAGAGGCAGTCGCCGAAGCCATGGAGCCAGCTTTTGACCCACCGGCGCAGGCAAACGGTGTCAGCGAGGGGCATAGATCTGGCCTCAGCCAGCGTGAGCTGGATGTCCTGCGCCTCATTGCCTTGGGACGATCCAACCGCGATATTGCCGAGAGCCTGTTCATCAGTCCCCGGACGGTCACCACCCACACGACGGGTATTTTTACCAAGCTCCACGTGGGCTCCCGAACGGCTGCGGTCGCAGTGGCTCGCGATCGTGAGCTGATCTAGTGATCCATCCGTGGACCACCACGTTGCGCAATTGCGCATGCAGTGCGTAGGTTCTACCTTCCTGAAAGCGACCCAAACCACGACTTTTCTACGATGTGAGATGTCTTTGCGCACTTGATGATGGCGATGAGCCCTCAGCGGTTGTTGGGGGCTGTTCGTGGCCTCGGGCTTGGAGCTACGAGGTCGGACCAAGGAGAGCATCGTCATGAGCGTACAATCCGATATATGGGTTTCTCATTCCAACGTCATACTCACGAATTCGCCAACACTGCGAGTGATTTGCCACTGGATTACTCCCATCGTGGCTGCCGTGACCTTGGGGATCCTTAGTCTGGTCGCGGTTGGAAGCCCAGTTGCATTTGCTAACGATGAGCAGGCTCCATCGGTCGGCTTGCTGCTCGTCATCAAGACGGCTACCGCATCGCAGCCAGGCTCGCTGCTGGTGACCGGCCATGGCTTCTCGCCGGGGGGCGAGGTCTACGTCGCTCTCTATGACCAGTGGGGGATGGAACTCTTTGAGACCCGTTGGGTCACCGCGTCTGGGGTGGTTTACGGGCCTAATGGGACCCAGGACCTCTCCACCGGGTTCAACCAAGGCGGCACGATCAACGAAATCTTCGACGGGTCCTGGGCGATATACGGCCCCAATGGGAGCCGGGATCCCGCCATGGGGCACAAGGAAGGCACAGCCGTCGGCAGTATATGTGGCGCCACGGTGATGGTGCGGGCGCTCGACCAAGTGTCAGACAGTTGGAGCAACGTGCTCGACGTCGACGTCGATTGCTAGAGCGGCCGGAGCGTCCATCGCCTGGTCTATGGGAGAAGCGCGACCAGCGGCTTGCGGTCGTGCTTCTTCATAATGAGCGACTGCGATACCTAAGCCCTGGCCAGTTTGCTGCTCTTTGGTGCTGGCACATCTTCCCTGGAGACATGCTCTGGAGCTACGGTCCAACCGTAGCTCCAGCGGGGATGGCACAGGAGATGTCTGTGTACTCGATCTCCGCTATAGAGTCCGGGCCAGTCGGTCCGCACATCGGGCAGGTGGGGTCTCGCCTGATCGTCAGCGTCCGGAAGCTCATCTGCAACGCGTCATACATCAGCAGCCGTCCCACCAGTGTTTCCCCAAGACCGAGGATGAGTTTGGCGGCTTCCGTTGCCTGGATCATCCCGACCGTGCCCGGCAAGACGCCGAGCACGCCGGCCTCAGCGCAGCTGGGAGCCAGCTCCGGTGGCGGAGGAGAGGGGAAGAGGCAGCGGTAGCAGGGGCTCTCTTCCCCTCTCGGATCGAAGGTCGTCACTTGGCCGTCGAAGCGGAAAATGCTGCCGTGCACCTGCGGCTTCTTCAGGATCACGCAGGCGTCGTTGACCAGGTACCGCGTCGAGAAGTTATCTGACCCGTCCACGATCACGTCGTAACCAGCGAAGATCTCCAGCACGTTCTCCTTCGTGAGCCGCATCTGGTGGGTGACGACGGTGACGTCCGGGTTGATGGCCTCGATCGCGATCCTCGCCGATTCGACCTTTGGCATCCCCACGCGGTCTATCGTGTGGATGACCTGCCGCTGGAGGTTGCTGTCGTCGACTTCGTCGGCGTCGATCACGCCGATTGTGCCGACGCCGGCCGCGGCGAGGTAGAGCGCCGCCGGGGACCCGAGACCACCGGCGCCGATCAGCAACACCCTGGCTTCAAGCAGTTGCAGCTGGCCGCGCTCGCCGATCTCGGGGATGAGCACGTGGCGGCTGTAACGACGCTTCTGGTCCATGGTCAACGTGCGCGGCTGGGACCACGCCTCGCCGGCATCCTTCCAGGCGTTGAACCCGCCGGCCAGCGAGACGACGTCCGTGTAGCCGAGATCCTGCAGGCTCTTCGCGGCCAATGCCGATCGGGTGCCACCGGCACAATAGACGACAACCGGAGCGGTTTTGTCCGGCACGGCGTCCTCCACGCGAAGCTCAAGGTAACCACGGGGGATCGTGACCGCCTCCGGGACGATGCCCTGCTCGGTTTCGTCCGGCTCGCGGACATCGATCACGGCGGCATTATCTTCAATGAGGGAACGTGCGCCGGCAACATCAACCTCACGGATCTCGGCACGAATCTGGTCCAGCAATGCGCGGAATGTAGTCATGGGGGAGTGCAATCCTCTGTCAGAACGGCCGGCCGTGCGAGCCGCGGCGATGGTGCGTGTCTTGCAGGATATCCTATTATAGAGAAGCAGATTCCTGCTCCTGCAGCAATAGCCGGGCAAGCACCGCACATTGGCATTGAAACCCGGTAAAATGGAGATGCAGGGCAGACCGTCCTGCGGCAATCCATCGGAGAACACATCATGGTATTCAGCAATTTGTTTGGCAAGAAGCAAGAGATGCCGTCCCGGGAGGATGCCCTTCCCGGACGCGACGCGCCCGTGTTCGAGGTCCCGAAGACGCACGCCGTCAATGGCAATCGTATCCAGCCGCCGTTCCCCGAAGGTATGGAGGTCGGCACCTTCGCGCTTGGTTGCTTCTGGGGAGCCGAGCGGCTTTTCTGGGAGATCGACGGCGTCTGGAGTACCTTCGTAGGCTACAGCGGTGGCTACACACCCTATCCAACCTACCAGGAAGTCTGCACCGGCCGGACCGGGCATGCGGAAGTTGTCGAGGTTATCTTCGACCCGCGCAAGGTGACCTATGCGCAACTGGTGAAGACCTTCTTCGAGGCCCACGATCCGACGCAGGGCATGCGCCAGGGCAACGATGTCGGCACGCAGTACCGCTCGGCGATCTACTACCACAACGAAGAGCAGAAGGAGATCGCCGAAGAGCTGAAGGGGAATTACGTCCGCGCGCTGAGGACGGCCGGG
>JAUJLY010000302.1 GCA_030447145.1 Thermomicrobiales bacterium | reverse complement strand
CTGCCCCTGGACAACATCTACGTCGACAATGCCGCTGCAGCCCAGACGGCTACGGCCTACCTTATTGAACGCGGCCATCGGATGATTGCGATGCTTGCCGGTCAGAACGGTCAACAACAGCGGCGCGTCCTTGGATACCGTCGGGCGCTTGTCGCGCACGGCCTGCCAGTGAACGAGGCGCTAATCAAGGGTGATGGTTTTCAGGAAGACAACGGGTACCACGCAATGCGCGGCATCCTGCAACACATTCCTCGCCCGACGGCAGTTTTCGCCGCGAACGACCTGATTGCAATGGGTGCACTTGCCGCGCTTCGTGACGCTGGATTGCGCGTGCCGGACGATATCGCCGTCATAGGGTTTGATGACATTCCCGCTGCCAAACTTGTCAGTCCATCATTAACCACAGTCTCCCAGTTTCCCGAGCAGCTGGGCCGCCGAGCGGCGACGATGCTCTTCGAGCGTTTGGAAGGAACCGTTACAGGAGGCGGACGCTGCGAACTCATGCCCCACGAGTTGATAGTGCGGGAGTCGGTCTAATGCTATGGCTTTGGGCGGAGCAGCAAATGCTCCATGTCCGAAAGCGATCCATAAAGAGGAGGTGATACACACAGTCTGCACCCGTCGCGAATCGGAGAGCAGTGAATTTTCGAGTGATACGTGGGCCGTCGGTACCGTACATGCTGTTAGCAGCGACAGTGCGGCCACCAGTCACCACTGAGGAGGACTTAGAAATGACGAGTCGTAGGCGATACCACCATCTGATTATTCTGCTTGCCCTGGCATTGCTATTCACCATCGCCCCCACCGGCGCCGTCACCCAGGCTCAGGACAAGGCGCAGGTCTCGATGTGGTTCAACAGCACCGGTGGTGCCGAGGGCGCCAACTGCATAATCGAGCAGGCGATCGACACGTTCAACGAGCAGAGCGACGACGTCGAGGTGACGGCAACACTCCAGGCAAACAGCTGGGATGCGACACGCACCGCGCTGGCCGGCGGCGGAGGGCCGGACATCGTCACGACGCCGGGACCCTCATTCGCCTTTGAGCTCGCCCAGTCCGGGCAGTTACTGGCATTGGATGACTTCGCGGCCGAGTACGGCTGGACTGAAAACTTCACCCCGTGGGCACTGCAGCTCGGCGTGGTCGACGACCAGCTCTACAGCATTCCCAGCGAGGTCGAGACCCTCGTTCTCTATTACAACAAGACGCTGTTCGAAGAGCATGGCTGGGAAGCGCCCCAGACGCTGGATGAGTTGATGGCGCTCGCCGAAGAGATCGACGCCGCTGGCATCATTCCCTTCGCGCACAGCAATGCCGAGTGGCGCCCGACGAATGAATGGTTCGTTGGAGAGTTCCTGAACCACGTCGCCGGTCCGGAAAAAGTTTACCAGGCTCTCACCGGCGAACTGGAGTGGACTGATCCGGAGTTCGTCTCCGCCATTGAACTGCTCACCGAGATGCAGCAGAACGGCTGGTTCATGGGCGGGCTAGACCGCTACTACACCACACAAACGGCCACGACGTTCGCGATGCTTGCCGAGGGCGAAGCTGCGATGAAGATCGAGGGAACCTGGGCAGTCTCCGACCTCAACACCTACTTCGGGGAGGAGGGCGGCAACGCGAACGAGTGGGACTGGGTCCCCGTGCCATCGGCCGGCGGAGACCCGATCTTCGACCTCGGCATCGGCACGACCTACGGCATCAACAAGAATGCCCAGAACCCAGAAGCCGCGGCAGAGTTCCTCTCCTACTACTTCTCGCCAGAGGTCCAGGCGACACTCGCGGTGGAGTGCGGTGTGGTACCGGCCCCCGTCGAAATCGAACCCGACGCTCTCGAGGGGCTCGATCCGCGCTACGCGGAGATTATTGCCGCAATGAATGAGGCATCGGAGGCTGGCGACTACGGCTACACAACGTGGACCTTCTGGCCGCCTCGTTCCGACGTCTACATCTATGACGAGATCGAACGGGTATGGGCCGGCGACACCACCGCCGAAGAGTACCTGCAGGGCCTGCAATCCCTGTTCGATGAGGAAGTGGAGGCGGGGGACATCCCACCCATTCCCGAGCGATAACAAGCCAAGCGTTGAATACTCGGGTCGGACTCCACCATTCGTCTCGAGTACTCGACTCCCGCTGGAAGAAAGGGCCGACACCATGGGGAAGCCAATGACCATGGAGAAGTCGATGAGTACCGAGCGCCTGCACGACGCCCGGGCAAGCTGGAGAAAGGGCGCGTTTTTCCGAAAAAAGGTGCTTCCATGGCTGTTCGTCGCCCCGATATTGCTGATCAACATCACGGTTGTGCTCGGTCCAGCGCTAAGTGCGGGGTACTACTCGCTCACGGACTGGAGCGGGATCGGTGCTGCCAACTTCATCGGCCTGGACAACTTCCGCCGAATTCTCCTCGAGGATTCATCGTACAAAAGCGCGTTCGTCAATAACCTGATCTGGCTTGGCCTATTCTTGACAGTGCCGATCGCGATGGCGCTCGTTGGCGCCAGCGTAATTTCGCCGATCCGGAGGGGTGCGCTCTTCTTTCGGTTGGCCCTCTTCGTCCCCTACGTCCTGCCGAGCGTGATCGTCGCCAATCTCTGGCGCACCTTGCTGGACCCTGATCGAGGCATCATGGGCTGGCTGACTGACCAAGGGGTGCCGGGCACCGATATCGCGCTCCTCGGCCGGCAGAACACCGTCCTGCCAACAATCGCCTTCATCGATAACTGGCACTGGTGGGGCTTCCTGATGGTCCTATTCCTGGCAGGCATGCAGAACATCTCGCGTGACCTTTACGAAGCGGCCCGGCTCGATGGGGCCAACCGCTGGGAGGAGTTCCGAGACGTCACCATTCCCGGCATCCGACCGGTGCTCGTCTTCATGGTCCTCATGACGGCCATCTGGTCGTTCCTGACCTTCGACTACATCTGGATTCTCACCCAGGGCGGGCCCGCCGGCGCCTCCGAGGTGCTGTCCGTGCTGGTCTACAAGAATGCGTTCCAGGCCTTTCAGGCGGGCTACGCTTCGGCCATTGGCCTGACGATGAGCTTCTTCGTGGGAATCATCATCTCGATCTTCATCGTCTTGCGGCGCAGGGGATGGGAGATATGATCATGATGCGAGCTTCGAGCACCAAGTCCAAGGGAACGCGCGAACTGAGCCTGATACCGAACTACACCATCCTCAGCCTGTTCCTCCTCTTCGCGATCGGTCCCCTGCTCGTCCTTTTGTTCAACTCGCTCAAGAATCGGGCGGAGCTTGGGAACAATCCCCTCGGCATTCCCACATCGATCACCTGGGATAACTATCCACGCGCGTGGGACGTCGGCAATTTCTCCACCACCACGCTGAACAGCGCCATTCTCGTCGCAGGCACCGTCGCTGCCGTACTACTCCTGGGTGGCATGGCAGCCTACAGCCTGGCCAAACTTGACCTGCCCGGTGGCAACGGGCTGATGCTCTATCTGCTCGTGGCCTCCAGCTTACCGATCCACCTCTTCCTGGTGCCACTCTTCTTCTTTTGGCGACAGCTGGGCCTGGTGAACAACCTGTTCGGACTGATCCTGATCTACATCGCGGTCAACGCACCGTTAGCGATCTTCCTGCTCCGCTCCTATATGGTCCAGCTACCACGCGATTTCGAGGATGCAGCTCGAGTTGATGGTGCCAGCGAGTGGCAGGTCTTCACCAAGGTGGTGGTACCCCTCTCCTGGCCCGGGTTTCTCACGGTTGGACTTGTCGTCAGCCTGGCCGTCTGGAACGAGTTCCTGCTGGCAACTGTCTTCCTGACCGACCAGAGCAAGTTCACCGTCGTCACCAGCTACTACAACTTCACCACCCAGTTCAGCCGCGACTGGACTCTCACCAGTGCCGCCGCGGTGATGATGATCGCGCCGATTCTCGTCATCTTCCTGATCTTCCAGCGCCAGTTCATCGAGGGGATGACCCAGGGAGGAATGAAGGGGTAAGACCGTACCAGGTCAGCGGACAGATAAGACTCTTGCTTCACCGGACACCGATATCCGGTTGGGTTGGCACGCTTGGTGCCCAAAACAGGCACGAAAGGATTTTGCATGCCCGTTCCTCATGATTACACCGAGCGCGTCTACGCTGGGGTGCTTGGCAAGATCATCGGCGTCTACCTTGGCCGGCCCTTCGAGGGATGGGGCTATGACCGGATCATGGCAGAGCTCGGTGAGATCACCTACTACGTCCATGAGCGTATGGGCCAACCGCTGATCGTTACCGACGACGATATCTCCGGCACGTTCACCTTTCTCC
>JAUJLY010000301.1 GCA_030447145.1 Thermomicrobiales bacterium | reverse complement strand
CTTCAACAGTCGTCTGCGGGATAGTTCCGATTGTGCCATGATCCGTCTCCTTGCTCGTGTGGCAGGTGACCGAAGTCATCTGACCACAAAGAGGCGCACCGCCTCGGACGCCGCGATGCGCTCGATGGAAGACGCGTCGTGCTCGCCGGGCAGGGCGAGCGGCGGGACCACATGCTCGTGCTCACCGGTGAGGCAAAGGGGCACCCGGCTGGTTGCCAGGACGGTCAGGGCCGGGCAGGCGCCCAGCAGGGCGGCAACGGTCGGCGCTGCCTCGACCACCTGCTCGAAGTTGTCCAGCACGAGCAGCAGGCGCCGCTCACCGATGTGCGAGGCCAGGCGCTCGACGAGTGGTGCATTACCCCCTTGGATAACGTTGAGGGCCTGCGCAATCGCGGGGGCGACCAGCGCCGGGGCGGAGACCGGCGCCAGGTCAATGAAGGCGATGCCGTCGGGAAAGGCAGGACCGAGATGCACTGTCGCCCAGAGGGCAAGACAGGTCTTGCCCACCCCGCCGGGACCGAGGAGGGTCACCAGGTGGACGTCCTGGTGATGGAGCAAGGCGGCGACGGCCGCAATCTCTCCATCCCGGCCGATGAGCGGGGTCAGCGGGAGGGGAACGGTCCCTGTCCCTGGTGGGGGACGGCCCTAGAAGGGAAGGACCGCCACGGGATCGCGTCCCGAGCGGTCGGGTGGTACCGGCACAGACATGTGACCGCCTCGTCCTCAAGGTGAGTTGGGTCTACAATGCCATCATCCCTGTCATATGCCGATATGTCAACTGCAGCCCCCGGCGCAGCACAGGTGCAATGCGCCAGTTAGCAGCGATAGGAAGTGGCCGCCAGTGGGGCATGGGTCTCCGCTGCTCGTTTTCATCTGCCCCGCTTGTTCAGCTATGCGATGCACCGAGGATGCAGGAAAGGGTACACGGAGCCGTAGCGAGCCGTGCTGATTGGGGATCAGCACGGGGTCCCGGTTTCTGTGTGGAAGAGGGGGTTTATCGCATAAGCACCAGGACGGCGAGACCGCCACCCACGATGATGACGAACAGCATCGGCAGCAGGATACCCGCGAAGGACGCAGGGTCAAATCCCAGCTTGTAGATTCCGGTCTTGTCCTGAATGGTGTCCTTGATACCCATGATCGACTCCTCTGGTTGCCTCCGGGGAAGTGCCGCAGCATCGCTGCGTTCTCCCAATAGAGCATATCCTGACGATATCAGCATATATTGAGCTTGGCGGACATGCTACTGATCGTCATCCCCGGAGCCTGCCTCGGTGGATGACGCGGGCAGACGGCGCATTGCAGGGAAGAGGATGACGTCACGAAGCGTTGCCTGGTCCGTAAGGAGCATGACCAGCCGGTCGATGCCAATACCGACGCCTCCAGTTGGGGGCATGCCATACATCAGCGCATTCACGAAGTCCTCGTCGATTGGCATGGCCTCCTCGTCGCCCGCCTCGCGGTCCTTTTGCTGCTCGATAAAGCGCTGGAGTTGATCCATCGGGTCGTTCAGCTCGGTAAAGGCGTTGCCGACTTCACCGCCGCCAATGTAGGGCTGGAATCGCTCAACGTGGGTCGGGTCGTCCGGCTTGCGCTTGGCAAGCGGTGAAAGTTCCAACGGGTAATCGATCAGGAAGATTGGCTGGAGAAGATGGGGGCGGACAAACTGCTTGAGCAATTCGTCGACAATCCTCGGCCAGACCGTTCCTGTCTCAATGTCCGCACCAGCCTTCCGTGCAGCGGCGAGGAGATCGTCTGCATCGGGGTGCTCGGTGTAGTCGATCCCTGTCCGCTCCCGGATCGCATCCCACAAGGTTTTCCGTGACCAGGGCGGAGTGACATCGATTTCATTCCCCTGATATACGAAGGTCGACCCGCCATAGACCTCTTTCACCACCGCTGAGATGAGCTGCTCTACGATCTCCATCATCTGCTCGTAGTCACCATAGGCCTGGTAGAACTCAAGCATCGTGAACTCAGGCGAGTGATTACGATCGATACCCTCGTTCCGGAAATCCTTGGAGATCTCGTAGACGCGCTCGAAGCCGCCGACAAGGAGCCGCTTGAGATAGAGCTCATCCGCGATCCGAAGGTAGAAGGTCTGATCCAGCGTATTGTGGTGCGTCGTAAAGGGGCGTGCCGCGGCTCCTCCATAGAGTGGCTGCAGCACCGGTGTTTCCACCTCAAGATAGCCACGGTCGTCAAGGAAATGCCGGATTGCGGAGACGATCCTGGAGCGTGTGGCGAAGACCTTGCGTGTCTCCGCGTTCGCGAGAAGATCCGCGTAGCGTTGCCGATAGCGCAGCTCGACATCCTGAAGCCCGTGCCATTTCTCTGGTGGAGCGTTCAGCGCTTTCGTCAGCATGGTGACTGAGCGGGCCCGCAGGGAAATCTCCCCCATCTTCGTTCGAAAGAGGTCACCAGTCGCCTGAACGAAATCGCCCAGGTCGAAGAGTTTGAGGATGTCGGTATACGCCGCCTCCCCGACGACATCCTTGCGAATATAGAGCTGGAGCTCGCCGAAGCCGTCGCGGATATGGGCGAAGACCGTCTTGCCCATATGACGAAAGCTCACGATACGGCCAGCGAGGGTGATGGTCTCACCGGTGTGGCTATCGTGGAGCGTCCCGGCTTCCTCTTCGGATGTGAAGAGCTCGAGGGCCGCTTTCGTGGTGTGGGTGCGTTCGGCGCGGGTCGGGTAGGGGGCGATACCACGATCGCGAAGGGCTTCGGCCTTCGCACGACGTATCTCCTGCAGGTCACTCAGCTCCATCAGGTGCTCCGTTATAAGGGCTTGGCTCTATCGAGGCTTGCTGGCAGGCATGGAAAACGCGGCGGGAAATGCCGCCGCGTTGCCTGCCGGAAGTGTGCACTCGATGGTTATTTTACTTCCACGACCGTATAGGTCACCTCGCCGCCAGGCGTTTCGACTTTGAATGTGTCGCCGACCTTCTTGCCGAGCAGTTGCTGGCCAACCGGGGAGTCGTCGGAGATGCGGCCGTGGAGCGGATCGGCCTCTTCAGCACTGACCAGGACCCAGTGCTCGAGCGGCTCGCCGTCGTCGGTGTCGACCGAAACGTGAGACCCAAGGGCAATGGTGCCGTCCTTGGAGCCTTCCTCGATCAGGATCGAGTGCTCAAGCGTGTACTCGATCTCGCGGATACGGTTATCAATGTGGACGCGCTCCTCCTTGAGATCCTCGTACTCACTGTGCTCGTTGGTATCGCCCTCCTCATTGGCGTACTGCATCGCCTGGGTAAGCTGGGGCAGCTTTTCCTTCAGGAGTAGTCGAAGCTCCTCTTCGAGACGCTCCTTGCCCTGCCGGGTCAGCTGTACTCCCCGTGTTGATGCCATGAGAAGGTCCTTTCCTTACGCCCGCCCCTTATCAATGCACGGTCAGGCGGCTACATATGGTGGTTGACTGGTCGTTCGCGGTGAACACCGCATTGCGAACGCCGTCGAGAGCGGGATCGTTCGACCGATAGTGGGGAACCCGACCAACTCCGAAGATGGCTGGCCGGGATGTGTACATAGACCCCGAACTGATCGTTCGAGGTCGCCCCTAGTTTGTATCGATGGCGACGAACCCATACTCACGCTGGTATTCGGCGTATAGGACAAAGCCGGAGGATCGTGCCCCCGGCCTTCCCTAGATGAGTTCAAGTATAGGCGCTTTGCCAGCAAACGCAACAGGGGACGTGCTCATCGTGCGTTCCTGTTGCACATCACGCGAACGCCCATGGCAAGTGGGATCCCTGGACGTGCTTGTTGTCACAATGTGTCAAGGGACGGCCACCGTGGACATTCTCACTTTATAGCTTGAAAACGCCTGTCGACATGTGTTCCTGACAACAATATCGTCACGTGCTAATGATTCCGTTGTAGCAGGAACAAAGAGGCTCGCTGTGAGCCGGCGCCTTACTGTGACTATATGTCACAGTAAGGCGTTTCCACGTCCGAGCATTCGCTTTGGTGAGCAATGGTACACCAGTGGATCATAAATAAGCGGTTGCATGACGATGAAGTAATCGGTACTATTTGTACAGGTCGTACGTACACCCTTTGCGGCTGGCAAAGGGACTCAGCTGGACTGTCGTTCCCGCAGGCGATCGTTCCGATTTGAACGTACCCCGCACTTAGCTCGGGAGGGGGAGTCGCTTTGGGACCGTTTGCGCAGGCTGGTGCAGTTGGACAGGTAGGCAGTGTATCCACGGGAGGACGTTTGGTCGTCCGAGTGGTCCTGGCCTTGATGCTTGCCATGACGTTGCTCGGAGCTCTGGCCAGTTTTTC
>JAUJLY010000300.1 GCA_030447145.1 Thermomicrobiales bacterium | reverse complement strand
CCCGACCGCGGCTCCCGCTGAGGCCGAGGTCAAAGCCGCCTCACCTTCTTTCGATGCCTCACCGGGAGCCCCATTCTCATTCCCTCGTCTGATATAAGTAGCGTATCTGTGGCGACCACGACTCCCAATTATGCACCCGACTTCATCAATTTCTTGCTTTCGGCACGGTCTTTGCGTGTGCCTTGTCGAGAGCACCAGTTCCACTAAACCGTTGGTTGAAGGTCTCAAGCCCTAAAGGATTGCGAGCGTGAAGCAGGAGGGAACCATGCGAGCTCGCAGCATCGCGGCCGCTCCCGACACGATATCGAACCTAACGCGACGGTTCCTGCCGGTCGCGATTTTTTTCGCGATTGCCTTTGCCATCGATATGCTCTCCGGGCAGCGATACAGTTCCGTCTGGGGAAGTGCTGCTATTGTCGGCTCAGTAGTCCATCTCCTCCCGGCGGCACGACCAACGCTGACTGCCCTCGGCGGATACGTCGCAATCTGGGTCGGCTTCAATTTGGTCCGGGCCATCGGCGACGATGCAGGATTGGCAATTGCCGGTTACGGTACTGTGTCCCGGTTGGAGGGATCGCTTTTTGGCGGGGCCCTGCCCTCGGAGTGGCTCGAAACCTGGTTCTTCGATCCTGCGCAAGCGCAAGTTCATGATGTGGTCCTGTCGCTCGTACACGGCTCGTTCTTCATCGTGCCCTTCCTGGTGGCGATTCTGGTGTGGTGGCGGATCCGCGAGCTTTTCCATCCCTATGCCATGGCCACTACCGTCACGTTCGCACTTGGTTTGGTCGGGTTTGTGTTATTGCCGACGGCGCCTCCGTGGATGTCCAGCCCCGGGGTCGTGACACGAGTCACGCGGCACGTCCTGGTAGAAACGGCAGGGATATCCACAGGGAGCGGCCAGAACGCAGTGGTGGCATCGGCATTCCGATTTGAGCCCAATCATCTCGCAGCAATGCCATCGATCCATGTCTCGGTGATCGTGATCGTGTTTCTGCTCCTGAAACGAATAGGCCCCATGCCTGGCGTGATCGGAGCAATCTACGCGCTTCTCATGACCCTGGGCGTCGTCTACCTCGGGGAGCATTTCGTCCTTGATGCGATTTCCGGCTGGGCCATTGCACTGACCAGTTGGACGAGCGCTTGCCGATGGTTAGCAGAGGATAAGCACGATCGCACCATGCTCGGTCATCCATCAGCATCATCTCGGGGTCCCCGGTGGCGCCAGCGCCTACCGAAAGTACGGCCGTAGTAAGGTAGGAGCTGTCACTGATCTGAAAGTGACACCTGCGGTCGCCGCGTTCTTCAACCGCTCCTGTCAATACAACACTGGTATGGAGTTCGAAACAGGAAGTCACCGTGGTAATCCGCAGCTATCCTCACCGGTCACCCAACTGCCAGCACAATAGATTCAATAGAAAGAGCTATCCATGCCCAACCAACTTGCCAATGAAACCAGCCCCTACCTGCGCCAACACAAGGACAATCCCGTCGACTGGTATCCATGGGGTCCCGCAGCCTTCGAGGAAGCGAAGCGGCGAGATGTTCCCGTGCTCGTGAGCATCGGCTACTCATCCTGCCATTGGTGTCATGTCATGGCCCATGAATCGTTTGAGGATCCGGACATGGCGAAAGCCATGAACGACCGCTTCGTCAACATCAAGGTGGACCGTGAGGAGCGGCCGGATGTCGACGCGATCTATATGCAGGCGACCCAGGCAATGGGAAACCAGGGCGGCTGGCCACTGAACGTCTTCGTTACGCCGGATGGATTGCCCTTCTTCGGCGGCACCTACTGGCCAAAGTACGACCATCCCCCGATGCCTGGCTTCCAGCGCGTCCTTGCAACCATCGCCGCCAAGTGGCGAGAAGATCGAGAGAACCTGCTGCAGGGAGGGCAAAAGGTCGCCGACTATCTCCAGCAATCAGCGGAGGCGACTCCACCTCGCAGTCCAGTGACGCCGGAGCTCCTGACCCAGGCCGTGGACGCGCTTGAGCAGCAGTTTGACCCGGAAAGGGGTGGTTTCGGGAACGCTCCGAAATTTCCACAACCATCGACGTTGCGATTCCTCCTGCGCCATTACTATCGGACGAAGGATACCCGTGCCCTAAGAATGGCCGAGATGACGCTCGACATGATGGCAGCGGGCGGCATCCATGACCAGCTAGGCGGAGGATTCTCCCGCTATTCCGTCGATGAGCGTTGGCATGTCCCGCACTTCGAGAAAATGCTTTACGACAATGCCCAGTTGCTGGATCTCTATACCGAGCTATGGACCATCACCAAGGATGATCTCTATCGGGATGTCGCGAGCGGCATCGTTGCCTGGCTCAGCCGAGAGATGCAGACAGAAGGCGGCGGGTTCGCCGCGGCCCTTGATGCTGACAGCGAAGGCGTAGAGGGCAAGTACTACATATGGTCAGCCGCCGAGGTAGATCAATTACTACCCGCGGAGACCGCCGATCTTGTCAAGCTCCACTTCGGGATCACCGACCCCGGCACCTTCGAAGGCAAGACGGTCCTTTCGGTCGTCCGGTCTGTCGAGGAGATCGCTGAGCACACGGGACAGGATACCGACGCCATCACCTCGACATTTTCGGAGGCGAAAGCCCGGATGCTTGAGGTTCGGCAGCAGCGGGTGGCACCCGGTCGTGACGACAAGGTCATCGCTGGCTGGAACGGCCTGATGATCCACGCCCTCTCGCATGCCGGGATTGCGTTCCAACAACCCGACTGGATCAACATGGCAGGGAAGGCTGCGGACTTCATCCTCCAGAACATGCGAAACGAGGACGACTCCATCGCCCGCAGCTGGAACTCGGGGCAGACACGCGGTGACGGTGTGCTGGAAGACTATGCCTGTATGGCGTACGGCCTGGTCGAGCTCTATGCCGCCACCGGAAACCGCGACTGGCTGAACCACGGCAGTGACCTGCTTGAATACGCCTGGAAGCATTTCCCCCATGATTCGGGCGTCGGCTTCTACGACACATCGGACACCGCCGAGAATCTGATCACCCGCCCGCGTGACCTCACCGACACAGCAGTCCCTTCAGGCAACGGCGTCATGGCGGAGATGATCTTCGTTTTCGGGATCATGGAGCAGAAGGTCGAGATGATCGAGGCGTCGGCCGGACTGATCGAGTCCCTGGTTCGCCCGATGGGGGACTATCCCCTCTTCATGGGTCAGTTTCTCTCGGTAGCCCAAAGGATTGTGGAGTCACCCCGGGAGCTTGTCTTCGCCGGCAACCCTTCATCCGAGCGCATTACCACGCTGCGGTATGCGGCAGGCTCGCAACATGAGCCGCTCCTGGTCGTCGGTTACAACGACCCTGGTGACCCAGGTGCCGGGAAGCGTTTCCCGATGCTGAGTGAGCGTCCGGTGGTCGACGACGGCGCCGCCTATCTTTGCCAGGACTTCACCTGCCTCCCACCGGTCACAACGGGAGACAAGCTGGTAGAAATTCTCAACTCGTAATCCAGAACCTGTTGGGGCTACTGGATAGCCTGGAGGATTCGGTTCGCGAAGGTATCAAAAGGTCGTGAGGTGACGATCGGTATGTCGAGACGAGTCGCCTCCTCCTCCAGCCACCGACCAAATGCTCCGTTCGCGGCGGCCTGTGCGCGTGGCCGACCCGGTTCTGCTGCATCAACCCCTCGACAGCGCGCCAGCATATTAGCCACCAGCTCATCCACATCTGGGGTTGCGGTGCAACAGAAGCGGATAACGCCGGTATCGACGAGCGGTTTCAGCAGAGGATCCCCGACCAGCACGGGCAAGACGCCATCACCTTCGACAACCATCGGGGCGCCAGTCACCACATGGCTATGGACCACGGTGCGTAGAGCCGGAGCCATCAGCTCCGCCACGTTGATGAACGCCTGCCGGAGCTCGGCAGGCGTTCGCGTCCAGACACCGGAAGTCCCTTCAAGGAAGTAAAGCTCGTCTGTGCGTTCAGGTAGTGTCACTCGGCTGTACTGCAATGTAAGGCGCAGATCGTCAACCTGAGCCCAGGAGATTCCATATCGGCGTCCAATCTCCGCGGCGGCCATCGAGTTTCCCGTGCCGCTGGCGCCGAAGAGCACGAGCACCATCCATGAGCGTGACCCGTACGGCGCCACGAAGCCTCCTGATTACAGAAGGACGAAGAGGATGATCAGGATCACGATGAGAGCAACAATGCCGATGGTAAGGAGCATCATCGTGTTGCTGCCCTTGGGCGGCCCTCCACCGTAGACCTTGGTTTCCTTTTCGGGAATCGCCCACTTCTTCTTGTCGACCGGCTCGAATGGCACCTGTC
>JAUJLY010000299.1 GCA_030447145.1 Thermomicrobiales bacterium | reverse complement strand
GACGGGACTCATTCCATACCTCGGGCGGGCGGTACGATTCAGGAGGCAGGCCCGCAACCCTGTACCTGCCGTAGCAAGCAAGCGATGTCCTGCTTCATGACTCTAGCGCGTGCTGACCGTCTTCGGTTTCATCCCCGGTGAAACACCGGGGACTTTTACACCCGAGAGGTCGATGTTATGGAGGGCCGTGGGTGGCTTGTCAGACGATTTTACGACCGCGAATGAGCCATCCGTTTCAAGCACCACGGCCTGAACCTCCTCCAGCGATGCAATGCCTTGCGTGCGGGCTGCGGTAAGGATCTCGTCTTTTGTTACCCGGGCCTGCTTCATTGCATGGTCAAGCATCCGTCCATCATATACGAGTAACACGGGCTGCGACTTCACCATTTCATCGATCCTCCGAAACCGCACCGAGAGCCAGGTCACGATGAATTGGAGACCGATCAGCACGAACAGGGCGGTAACCCCTTCTGTCAGCGTGATCGAGTCATCGAGCAGGATGGCGGCTAGCGTGGAGCCCAATGCGATGGTAACGATGAAGTCAAAAGCGTTCATCTTGGAGAGAGTTCGATTTCCCGAAAGCAGGAGCATGACGACGAGCGCGATGTAGGCGAGAGCGCCCACTAAAACTATTCTTCCGATACCGGCGAAGCTGTCAAAAAACACAAATGCCTCCGAAGAGCAGCGAAGAGGAAGCCGTACTCCAGCCGCATGCATATAAGTATGGCCCGTCTTGCGTCGCACGCCGTGTGCCGGAAGAAGTATTCCCCCAGGAAAAGGGGCTCAGGACTCTTCAGGTGTTGCGATGGGGTTAAGGAGCCAATCCTCGAACTGGGCTGTGAGCATCTCACGATGGTCGCGCCAGTAGCTCCAGTTCTCAAAGAACTGCTTGTCAAAATGGTCTTCGTGGTTCGGCGTACTTGCCGCCACGTCCGGGCGCAGCAGTATCAGTGCATCCCTGTTCGCGGGTCCAAATGGCTGCAGCCGCGAAAAGTTGGCGGTTGGCACGGCACGCGTGGCGAAGTTGATAAAACTCATCGCGATGTCTGTGTTGCTGGACCCGCGCGGCGTCACCCAGGAGTCGGCCGATATCATTCCCCCGTTCCACTCCGTATTGACGAGGGACGCCACGTCCGGCAAGGTTGCGCGCACGCTCCAGGCACTGGCAAGGCCGACCTGTCCTGTCCGGACCAGTTCCACTGGCTGCTTGCTGTCTTCGTAGAAGAGTGTCGCCTCTCTCAGTTTCTCGAGGGAGAGGAATGCTCTCTCGACATCAAGCGGATAAAGGTCGGCCATGGCAACGCCGTTTGCGAGAAGTGCGAATTCCAGCGTTCCCACAGGCGTCCGGCGGAGCGCGCGGGTGCCATCGAAGCGTGTGAGATCCCAGAACGCTGACCAATCCTCCGGTCCTTCATCCAGCGATACGGAGTAAACCATCGTGGTGGAATACAGCTGGGCGCCAACACCGTGTTGCATCGTCAGCTCTGGATAGAGCGCTGCCGGGTCGACAACGTTGTAGTCGATCGCGGCCAGATATCCCTCTTCAGAGAGTTGGAGCACCTCGTTGGTTGGGATGAGCATCACGTCCCAGAAAACGTCCCCGGCCTCCAGCTGCGAGATGTGGTTTTCGATACCGTCGCGTCCGAATTGCTCGTGGCGCACGATGGCACCAGTATCGGTCTCAAACGCGCGGAAGAACGCTGTCGCCAACGCATCGAGATATTCACCTACTCCTGCCGTGGCGATGGTCAGGGTGCGCCCTGCCCATCGGGCAGGATCCTGGTATCCGGCGACGGGCGACGCGATCGGTGGCTGTGTCGGCGTTGGTGGCAGCTGGGTCGGCTCCGGGGTGGGCGTGTCGAGTATTTCCGCGAGTTGTTCGTCCGGCTTGTTCCCACATGCGGACAGGCCAAGGGCAAGCGGTGCGGCGCCCCCGACGAAGCGGCGTCGCGTGATGCGCGCGCCTGCGGATCGGTTGGGTTGTCGATCGGTCGATGTCATGGTTTGGAGGTACTCGCCGGGTGGTTATGGATTCACGTCGCGCGCGAAAACCTGTCGGGCAGCGGCGTCACGGGTCTGCAAAGAATAAGCGAAAACGCTTGTCTTGCGCCTCTGACGAGTGGATTCGGGCCCTTAGTGCAGAAATCGCGACTTCCGGATATGCTAGAAGGAGCCCCGGAAGACGTCTGTGAGGGACCATGGTTCTTCACTCGGTGTCCCGGGCAATACGACACTATCGTGGCCGGAGACATTGTTCCGGATGCCCGATGTGTTGGGATGCGCCGGGAGTCTGGTGCGTGTATCGGAATGATCGCACTCGCGATACGGAGGCGGCGTGGAAACATACAACATCTATATGGATGAGCTCCCAACGGGAGAGGAGTTCGACGGCGACGAAATGGTCGAAGTCGAATTTCGCGTGGTTCCGGGTTCCGACGACGATGGCGATCCCGAAAGTAATGCCGTCATTGCCGGTCTTGATCTGGTTGATCTTATCAACCTTCGTGACGCTCTCCAACAAGAAATCGACAACTATGCCTTGACCGCGTTGGAAGCCCAGGCCGGCAGCCTCGCGGAGGGATAGAACAGAAGCAACGCGCGGCCGGTTGCGAAACCGTGTCCGGTACGCTATTGTCGTGGGCGGAGCGGGCCCATCGGGCTTGCTCCGCATTTGCGTTTCGCTTGATTCCCCACAGTGCGAGTGGAGGGATCCCCTCAGGAGCCCAGGACGTTGACGGACTAGCACTCCCGTGAGCAGGCAGACGCCTCCTCACGTTCCCTTTCCCTTCGGGCCAGTGCCATGGTCGAAAGCAGTCCCTCCAGGGGCATGCTGACCAGTACACGGCGGAGCGACGGACAGGAGTGCATATGTTTACCGTCAACGATTTATCAAAGCGCTTCTGCGAATCCTTTCTCTTTGAACACGTTTCTTTCTCCATTAATCCCGGCGACCGTATCGGTCTTGTCGGTCCCAACGGCAGCGGGAAGACGACCCTCGTGCGCATCCTCGTCGGAGAGGAGTCTCAGGAGACCGGCTCTCTGACGGTTGCTCCGGGTGTGATTCTTGGTTATCTCAGGCAGGGATTCTCGGATATTCCTGACGGTAAGCTTGGTGACCTTGTCGATGTTCCCTTGCGCGGGCTCATTGCCAGCCACCGGGCGCTCGACGAGATTATGGGACGGTTAGCCGACCCGAAGGCTGATCCTGCATCGGCCGCACGGATATTCGAGCAAGCCAATGATCGTTTCGAGTCGCTCGGGGGGTATGCCGCCATCGACGAGCTCGAAGCGCTGCTCGACAGATTCGGACTCGGTAACATGCCTATGGACCGTCCACTCGGACAGCTCTCGGGCGGACAAAAGGCCCGGGCGGGACTCGCGGCCCTCCTCTCCTCCCGTCCCGATCTGCTGGTTCTTGACGAGCCGACCAACCATCTGGACCGAGACGCTATGGCTTGGCTTGCCGAATTCCTCAATTCATGGCGGGGTGCGATGTTGATCGTTTCACACGACCGCGGTTTCCTCGACGATGTTGTGACGAAGATCTTCGCCCTCGATCCACTCGCAGGGGCGCTCTCGATCTACGCTGGCAACTACAGTGACTACGTCGAAGCCAGGCGCCATGAGGAGGACGAAGTGGAGGCCGCGTGGAGTCGGCAGCAAGCTGGAGTGACGAGGATCAAGCGGGATATCCGGGCAGCGGAGAGCAAGGCTCGCTCTATAGAGGCGTCATCAATCGACTATGCCGTGCTCAAGAAGGCTGCGAAGATTGCCCGCCCGGCTGTGGTGAGGAAGAGGAAGCTCGAGCGCATGCTTGATGCGGAAGACGCCGCCTCAAAGCCGGTGCGTCGGTGGGGCATGTCGCTCAACTTCGCCGAGAATAACGGTGGAGCAAGGGACGCTATCCGTTTGACTGATGTCCACGTCTCTCTTGGCAACCAGGCAATCCTCAAGGGGATCAATCTGCTTGTTCGACATGGCGACCGGGTTGCATTGTCGGGACCGAACGGGAGTGGCAAGACGACCCTGATTCGCGCGATCAGCGGAGAGCTGGAGCCCGAGTCCGGATCTGTTCGGATCGGCTCCGGGGTGCGGGTGGGGTATTTTGCCCAGGAGCAGCAAACCCTGGATTCTGGGAAAACGGTCCTGGAACAAACCTATGCCACCGCGCAGATGCCGGAAAGTGAGCTTAGGACCTTCCTGCACAAGTTCCTCTGCGGTGGAGAGACTGTCCATAGGCGAATCGGCGAACTCTCATACGGTGAGCGTGCCAGGCTTATGCTTGCCAGACTCGTCTTGAA
>JAUJLY010000298.1 GCA_030447145.1 Thermomicrobiales bacterium | reverse complement strand
CCGGCGCCCGACCCGCCCGACCCCCCGGGCGCCGCGCGAGGCGGCCGCCCGTGACCGACCACCAAGACATCGGCAAACTAACTGCCGGGCTTCGTCCCACGCCCACCCGACTCTTCGATCAGATTCCGATGCGGACAAGGGATTTACTGGCTCAAGCACGACGCATGCAAGAATGTTTCGCCGACAAAAGTGTCGTGTTTATCGGTGACTATGATTGCACGTCACTGGCTGTTGCAGCCGAAGCCAATATGCGAGGGACCTTGCCGAAGAAAGTCTTAGTCGTCGATTTTGATGAGCGCGTTCTTAACTCTATCGAAAGAGGGTTTCGTCGGTTGGGTCTATCGGAATTGCTTGAATTGCATTGCTACAACGTCTTCAATCCTATCCCGCGCCAATATATGGGTGAATTTGACCACTTTTATGCGAACCCTCCTTACGGGCAGTTAATCAGGGGGACAGCGTGTGGCTCTTTGTTCACCGAGGTATGGAGTTCTGTGGAGAGAAGGGAACAGGCTCTTTGATCATACCTTGCGATGGTCGGAGGGCGTGGACGATGGCAAACGTACATCGCCTTCAGCGGAAGGTGGAGCTATCCGGATGGTATATGGCGGTTCAGGACCGGATCACTCACTCTTATTCCTTGGATGACGATCCAGATCTGCAGTCCATCACGTTTTCGTTACGGCGAACGCCCGGTGCGATGGAGAGTTTGACGTGGCGTAGTCAGCAGGTGCCTCACGAATTGATGCCCGCATTCTACGGAAGGAGTGTGACGCCACCATTCCCCAACCGTATTGACGTGTCAGGAGCGCACATTTTCGAGGAGCATAGTGCAAGGGTGGAGATTGCATCGTGAGAGAATCGCACTCGACACATATTCCATCTCAGCGAAGTCATTGGATCTTTCAGGCAAACCCTGAGCGGTATGACATCCATTCTTCACTACAGCGAGAAAGTGAAGAGTACTGGAACCTTCGGCAGCACTGGAGGGATATAAAGAAATGGGATGAGGTTTACATTTGGCTAAGCGGTGCCGACGCCGGAATCTACGCTCGAGGGGTCGTAGTTACTGATCCTGAACTTCGTTCAGATTCCGCAGAGGGACAACAATACTGGTCCTCGGCTGAAGAAGGGAAGCAACCCCGTAGCCGGGTGCTCGTACAATACCAAGACAAGTTCCTCGACCGGCCACTCTTGCGCAAATTCCTTGTCCACGAACCCATCTTGTCATGTATGTCGATCCTTATGAACCCTAGGGGCACCAACTTCCGTCTTGCAGCACACGAACGCGATGAGTTGGAGTCTTGGCTGCGAGAGTCGCGATTATGGGACGGAAGCCGAGTAATGTTTCGGTAGATTCTCGGCCCTATCTAAGGCTAAGTTCACAAACCAAGCTGCTCCACCTATTGCCACTGCTCAGCGTGTCGTCGGTTCGTGGTTCACTGATGCCCGTGATAGTGGGACAGCGGCTCCGCAGAGCACCTCAAGTGCTCATTGGGATTAAACGATATTTAGGAGCCTAGGATCTCATCGAATTCATTGGCACTCGGCCTGGTCACCGCTGCGACTCCTGAAACTAGATTCGGATCTGCATCAATGATAGGAGGCCAATATGTGCTAATAACACGCCATCCTTCACGGACTAGGTGTTCGGGAAGGTTGTGCTTGCTGATCCATTGGGACGCCTCTAAATCGGAATGAAAGCGTTGAAGTCTGGAAAAATGCGCAATTGACCCCTGAAGTCTCAACCCCTGAAGTTCTGCCTCACGTCCTCGTCGTTGTACCTTGCGGCCATTCCAAGATCTGGAACAGGGAGCCGAATCGTGGACCCACGAGGGCTGCTGACGCATATACCGGAACGCTCTTTGCACTCAATCGCGCCTACGCTGCACGCTTCGGCGATGACTGGATGATCCTCAGTGCCAAATACGGTTTCATCTCACCAGACTTCGAGATACCTGAAACCTACGAGGTCACCTTCAACCGCAAGCGCACGAATCCGATTTCACACGAGTGCCTTCGACAGCAGGCCGAGGAGATGCAGCTGAACCGCTACCCCGTTGTGATAGGACTCGGCGGCGTGGCATATCGTGAAGCGGTCTCAGCCGCGTTCTTACCACACCAGGTTCGGCTCATCTTTCCGTTCGCGGGCCTGCCGATCGGGAGGATGCTCCAGGCCACCAAGCGTGCCTTGGAACAGGGGCACCCTGGCTTCGAACGATTTGAAGAGGCTACGTCCTGATGGTATCGGTCGCCGACCTGCTCGTTTGGACACCATGGTGTCCGCTCCGGACAAGTCCCATTGATCCTGTTATCCCGCGTTTACCTGGCCTCTATCGCGTGCGTCGCGTCGGTCGTGACGACTTGGACTATATCGGCCAAACCGGTATGCGCTTGGGGCAACGACTCGCGATGCTGCGTGGACTCTACGCTGATGAGATGCCATACCGCGATCCCCACACCGCTGCTCCCGCCTTGTGGGCGCTACGTCATGCGACAGGGTGTGACTTCGAAGTCTCGGTAGCTCCGGTGGATGGCTCTACGCAATGGCGCAAGGGACTAGAGACATTGGCGATCAGTCTCTACAGGCAGGAACAAGGGTGCTCGCCGACAGTCGAGTTCGGTCGCGTACCGGTGGGCTATCTTGCGTCATCTTCCAACAATTCGCGCTTGGTCAGGGCGGGGAAACGATTTCGGGGTGGGCCAAGTCCCGACGTCGTTCACGCCAGCCACACCTCTGGTGTTCCGCTTGCCGGACCACTCAACGGCCACGCGCACGGTTCGGAGTGGGCAGGTCATGCTTGGTCAGACTGGATACCGCTCACGTCCCAACTCCGGAGAGTAATCGGCGCTGGCAGCGGCCTGTATCGCATCCGAGGGGATCATCCGGATTTTCTGCTTTATATAGGTGAAGGCCGTATTCCCGGTCGGCCCCTCGCTCATCTCTCGAAGTTGCAGACTCCTGGTCATCCGCAGGCTGGAGTATTTAGCCTTCACTCACGGTTTGAATGTTCGTGGGTGCTCAATGAAGAATGGCTTTCTCATCAACGGCTGGAATTGGAGAACGATCTGGTTGCTGCACATATGCTTCATCTCGGCGAGGTCCCAGCCGCACAGTTCTTGGGATAACAGCTTGGAGCCAAGCCGCCACCTCATCAGCAACCGACCCAATCTTCACGTATTCTCCGGCATCCCTCACCAGATCAGGCCCCGGATGCGCCTCGGTGGGTTCGAGCACTACCGCGCGCCGTCTACCGGAGCCAGGAATCGCGATCGAATCCCTTGGGCCTCTCGGCATCAGGGAGCAAAAAGCTTCCAGTTCCCCTCGGAGACGACGTCGACGGTGCTGTCGACCACTTTGATGGCGGTCTGGTCGTCGATCGCATACGCCGGCCCCGGCATGCCGGCGGCCCATCGTTCTGCGTTGGCCATTGAGTTGTCCGGCAGATCCTCGTGATCCAGGTGCGGAAAGATCGAAAAGTCGACCATGCCGAGCGTTTCATCACCATGCTCCCGGCACTCAGTCCCACATAGACCGCGGGCAGCGACGGCAGGAGGTCCGCCAGTCCGGACTGTTGCATCCAGTAGCTCAGATACAAGGGGTCGCCGCCGTTCACCAGCAGCACGTCCGTCTCCCGGACCATGGGGACCCACAGCTCTTCATCGATGCTGGGCAGCGCGGTCAGCTCCAGCACGCCCAGCGACTTCCACCCCAATTCGCACTTCGGTGTTTCGGGTTCGTGTCCGCTGATGAATCGCCATGCGAGGTTGGCGCCGCCGGGGAGGGCGTACGATGAGGTAGGAATGCAGAGAGCGCTGGCCTCGGCAATCGGTTTGCCCAGGAGATCGACCAGCGCGTCATGGATGCTGGCGTTCTTGATGCCAGCGGACGTGAGAAGAAACCGCATGATGCCCCTCCGGGTCACTGTCCTGAGCCATGCCAGAACGTCTGGGCCTGACAAACGCCTGATCTCGACGACGTTAGCGACTCTGTGCATAGCGTACGCCTCGGCCTGGCGGTTCGCATCCGTAATGGCGCATGTTTGGAGGTGGGCGTCATGCTTGCGCATCCGCTCCCGGCTCAATCCCCCGCATCCCTGACAAGATCCAGTCCGTAGTGCGCCTCAGGACGATTGACGTCCAACGGACGGCGTCCATCGCGTTGAGCCGCACCACCGGCAAGGACGACCGCGCGGCGCTCAGGCGCGCTGACGCTCGTCCCGCTGCCGGATCAGCTCCTCGACCACGCTCGGCAGCGTCGTCTCGAAGTCGATCAGCTTCGCCCACGTCGGGGTCACGAC
>JAUJLY010000026.1 GCA_030447145.1 Thermomicrobiales bacterium | reverse complement strand
CTCACATCCACCCCAAGACTTGTTATACACCCACAGCTTTGGGTGCTAACCCTTGGCAGCTTTGCGCGAGTACATACGCATGTAACCCTGTATTCTTTCGGATGCAGGAGCCCTCCAGTCGAAACGAGGGCATGAGTGATGGATGCGTGAGCATTCAGGAGGACAGCACAGCCATGCGGATGGCGCATCTCTTTGGACGGACAATTCGCGAAGCTCCGGCAGATGCTGAGTTCCCAAGTCATCAGCTGATGGTGCGTGCCGCGATGATCCGTCCCCTGGGCGCAGGTATCTACAGCCTGCTGCCGTTGGGGTATCGCGTTATCCGCAAGGTTGAGCAGATCGTCCGCGAGGAAATGGACGCGATCGGTGGGCAGGAGATGCTCATGCCGTTCGTTCATCCGGCGGATGTCTGGCGGCGATCCGGCCGGTTCGATGCGATCGGTCCCGAGATGGTGCGTCTCAAGGATCGGGGCGATCGGGACATGGTGCTGGCGATGACCCATGAAGAGGTTGTCACGGACCTGACCGGCACCGAGGTCAGTTCCTACAAGCAGCTGCCACAGATCATCTACCATCTGCAGTCCAAGTTCCGTGATGAGCCACGAGCGCGAGGCGGGCTCATCCGGGTGCGTGAGTTCACGATGAAGGATTCGTACTCGCTCGATGCCGACGAGGCCGGGCTGGATGAGTCCTACCGCCAACATGCGATCGCCTATACGCGCATCTTCGAGCGGCTGGGCCTGGATTTTATCCGGGTTGGTGCCGATGTCGGCATGATGGGCGGCTCCGCATCCGATGAGTACATGGCATTCTCGCCCCACGGTGAGGACATCATCCTCATTTGTCCCAACGGCGATTACGCCGCGAACCGGGAGGTGGCGGAGTTCCAGGCCGATACACCGGAAAGGGAAGAACTCCTGCCAATGGAGGACGTTGAGACGCCGAATGCGCCGACGATCCAGGCGCTGGCTGATCAACTGGAATTCCCACTGAGCCGAACCGCAAAGGCTGTCTTCTACAAGTCCGGTACCGGCAAGTTCATCTTCGTTGTCATCCGGGGCGATCTCGATGTGAACGAGACAAAGCTCCGGAACGCCATCAGGGAGTCCGAGCTTATTCCGGCAACAGCCGAGGAGATCAAGGCGATCGGCGCAGAACCGGGATACGGCTCGCCGCTTGGTGTGAAAGACTGCCTGATCGTTGCCGATCAAAGCGTCGTTCGCTCGCCGAACCTGGTCGCCGGTGCGAATCGTCCGGGCTGGCACGTGAGGAATGTCAACCTCGGGCGGGACTACGAGGCAGAGGTCGTCGCCGATATCGCGGCCGCCACTGAGGGCGCGCGCTGCCCAATATGCGGCACGCCGATGCAGGCCCGGCGCGCCATCGAGGTGGGTAACATCTTCAAGCTCGGCACCCGTTACACGACTGCGATGGGCGCGACCTATCTCGACCAGAACGGCAAGGCCCAGCCGGTGGTGATGGGGTCCTATGGCATCGGCATTGGCCGTTCGGCCGCATCTGTCGTCGAGCAGAATTACGACGATCGCGGCATCGTCTGGCCGATCTCGATCGCCCCGTTCCATGTCTCACTGTTGACGATCGGCAAGGACGATGACGTCCGTGCCGCGACGGACCAGCTCTATGCGGATCTGCAGGCAGCAGGTATCGAGGTGCTCTACGATGACCGGGGTGAGCGGCCGGGCGTGAAGTTCAACGATGCAGACTTGATCGGTAATCCGGTCAGGCTCTCGATCAGCCGGCGCACGTTGGACAACAACGAAGTTGAGATGAAATTGCGCACCGAGCCCGATGCTGAGCTCGTTCCCCTGGATGGTGTTGTGGGTCATGTGCGCGGTTTCGTCGACCGGTTGCTTGCCGAGTTGGCACCCTCCGCATAGGTCGAGCGTGGATGTCGCCCGTGCTCCCTCCCCTGAGGAGGACTGTGGCCGGTCCTGAATGCTCCAGGGCCGGGGTTGTCAGGGAGGTCGGTCTGCCTGACTGAGAATGACGCTGCGTCCACTTCTGACCTGGTAGTGAGCGCGTTCAGGCAATTGCGAGCCACCGGTGCTTCATACGCCATCGAGTCAGTACTGGTAAGACTTGAGTTGTTACGGGAGAGGCATCCTGACTCGCTCGCCTCGCGCCAAATGCCGCTCTCTTCGGTCCTTCAGGAGCGAATTTGCGCCATTCATGCTATAATTGGATGCGAAATTGAAATTCTTCACATGAAATGACTCGGGCCGAACCGGACGGGTCATCTTCTGTGGCCCGGCAGGTTTCCTGCGACCGGGCACCATCACCCGAAAGTGCACACTCCCATGACACCAACCCAGGCTATCGCCCGTCGCGCGGATCTGCGGAACGTTGCGATCATTGCGCATGTTGACCACGGTAAAACCACGCTTGTCGACGGGCTTCTCAAGCAGTCCAATATCTTCCGGGACCCGGATGCCGCCGGCGACCTGATCCTCGATGCGAACGATCTGGAGCGTGAGCGCGGCATCACGATTCTTTCGAAAAATACCGCGATCCAGTTTCATGATGTAAAGATCAATGTTATCGACACGCCGGGTCACGCCGATTTCGGTGGTGAGGTCGAGCGCGTACTCAATATGGCCGATGGTTGCATCCTGCTTGTTGATGCCTCCGAGGGACCGATGCCGCAGACGCGGACGGTGCTTGCGCGGGCACTCGAGCTTGGCCTGCGCCCGATCGTCGTGATCAACAAGATCGATCGCTCCAATGCCCGGATCGATGAGGTTGTTGAGCTCATCAACGATCTCTTCCTCGATCTCGCCATCGATGATTCCCAGCTCGATTTCCCGATCCTTTACGCGATCGGTCGCGCCGGGCGAGCCGGATTCTCTCCGGATGATCTCGCACCAGACCTGCTGCCGCTCCTTGAAACCGTGCTTGAGATCGTGCCGGCACCGGTGGCCGATCTCGAGGCACCGTTCCAGATGCTTGTCTCGTCGATTGATTACGACTCCCATCGTGGCCGGATCGCCATCGGGCGCATCCATCGCGGGACAATCCGCGCGGGCGAGGTCCTGGCCCTGACGGGCGAGAACGTGGAGACGGTCCGGCAGCGTGTTTCTTCGCTAATGACCTTTGAGGGTCTTGGCAAGCGCGATGTCGAGGAAGCCCAGGCCGGCGACCTCATCGCCGTTACCGGCTTCAATGATGCGAAGATCGGCAGCACGATCACGGATCCGAACCATCTCGACGCGATTCCAGCGGTCGCGATCGAGGAACCTACACTGAAGCTGACCTTCGGCGTCAACACCTCGCCGTTCTCGGGGCGTGATGGAGAGTACTCCACGTCGCGTCAACTCGGGGATCGACTGAACTGCGAGCTTGAGGTCAACCTTTCGTTGCGGGTCGAGCCAACCGACCAACCAGACGTCTTTTCTGTTGCGGGACGAGGTGAGCTGCATCTGTCGGTATTGATCGAGACGATGCGGCGCGAAGGCTTTGAGTTCCAGGTATCCCGGCCTGAGGTTGTGACCCGAAGGGGTGATGATGGCGAAGTGCTGGAGCCGATCGAGCATCTTGTCGTTGACGTGACGGAGGAGTTCGTCGGGGTCGTGACCGAGCTGACGGGCAGCCGGAAGGCACGGATGCTTGACCTGGTGAACGATGGCCGCGGGCATGTCCGTCTTGAATTCGCGATTCCAACGCGTGGCCTGATTGGGCTGCGCAATGCGATGCTGACGGCCACCAAGGGCAATGCGGTGATGTCGTCGCGTCTCATCGACTTTGAGCCGTGGATGGGACCCATTACATCCAACCGTTCGGGAGCTCTTGTCGCGTCGGAGACTGGCACCGCTCTCGCTCACGGCCTTGCCAACGCCCAGGAGCGTGGCATCACGTTCATTGAGCCGCAGACAGAAGTCTACGAGGGCATGATCATTGGCCAGAACCCGCGGCAGGATGACCTCGCGGTGAACGTTTGCCGGGCGAAGAAGCTTACCAACATGCGCGCCTCGACGGCGGACATTTCCGTGCGGCTGACACCGCCGACGTTGCTGAGCCTGGAGCAGAGCCTCGACTTCCTGCAGGATGATGAGTTGCTGGAGGTGACGCCAAAGGCGCTACGCCTGCGCAAACGCTTCCTCACGCTGGACGCGCGTGCCAAGGAAAAGAAGAAGTCGCAGGCCCGGGAAACCTCGCTCGCCAGATAACAGCGCATGCGACCTGGTTGTCTGGCGACCATGACCGTCCTACTCATGATTCGAAATTACGTATACACGAAGGGGGGCATATGCCCCCCTTCGTGTATTCCTGCCGTGCCCACACGTACTACTGGTCTTGCTCCGCACCGTTCGCAGAAGGTTCGTGGGCAGCGCCGTTGTCGGACGGCTTGCTGTTCACGTCAGGGGAGGAGATATTGACTGCGATCGTTCCGGAGAGACTGGCAAGGATTGTCAGGAGGGCGGGGATCTTCGCCAAGACGATGGTGAAGACGCCTCGCCGCTGCTGTTCGACAAGGCCAGCAGCCTGCAGCACGTTGAGATGGTGGTATGCGGCCCCGGTGGTCCCAAGCGAGAGTTCGCTCACGACGTCATTTGCCGTCGCCGGTTTTGCGAGAATCATCAGGAGGATGCCCAGACGCTGTTTGTGACCGATAGCCGCAAGCACCTGGGCGTACTCGTCGATCGGGAAGGTGAGGATATCCTCGACGGGACGCTCCTCCAGGGACCAGCGGTAGAGATGCGGCTCACCGTTTCCACTGACAGGTTGATAGTAGCCAAACGAGCTGACATAGCCCTGGCTCCCTGATTCCGCGCCGCGCATCTCAAGGATCTCGGTGTTAGTGGAGGCAGCTGCCTGGCCAACGGTGCTCTGTTTATGGTGCTCGGCTGCGGCGGCTGCTTGCTGGGCGGATACCTGGGCCCTGAATGCCGCAAACGATTGGGCCAGTTCCTGAATGTCCCCACGGAGGGCATCGAGCCCCTTGCGCACCTTCTTGTCAGCCATGGGATTCCTCCGATCGAACTGTCGGACCCCTGCAAAGTGAATGGTTCTATGGAACTACTGACGAGCGTAGCACACGAATATGCCGGGTGGAACCCCACAGTGGGTTGAGTGTGTGGATGCGACCGCGAGCATCCTGGGTAATGCGGAGGTGGATGCAGTTTTGGAACAGTCGGGCAATAGGCGCAGAACTCTGACGCCCGGAAAAACAGCACATCGTGATCATGTGCAAGCGCGACGAGGGTCAGCGTCATCACTCCCGTCGGGGATCACAAAGGATGCCGGACTTCTTGGGAGGTCGATAGAGGCAACCCTATACAGGGGCAACGCCGCCGAAAGACCCGGCATTGCTATTGCGATGAATGATCCCAGAGGGGCCTGTTTGCACGCCTATGGTGGAGCACCGAGAAATCGGTGATATCGCAAAAAGCATGAAACCAATATGGCTCAGGAACAGAACAAGGATATGCAGGACCTGATCGAGGGCCTGAACCAGGATCTTGCGGGTGAGTACAACGCAATCATCAGCTACCTTCAGTACTCCTCTAAGGTAACAGGTCCGTACCGGCCGCAACTGGTTGCATTCCTCCAGACGGAGATCCCCGACGAGCAGGCCCATGCGCAGTATCTGGCGGACAAAATCGTCTCGCTCGGTGGGGAGCCTGTGGTGGAGCCAAAGCCGGTGAAGACGTCGAACCACACTCGCGAGATACTGGAGTTCATCTACGAGGCCGAGGCGGAGACGGTGGAGAACTACAAGGTGCGTCGCAACCAGGCCGAAAAGGTTGGTGATGTTGCCTTGCAGGCGCAACTCGACAACATGATCTCCGACGAAACGAACCACCGCGACGAGGTAAGGAAGATGCTCAGCGGCTGGGGCTAGCATTCGAGATCTCATGATTCTGCCGCCCCTCCTGGATCGCTCCAGGAGGGGCGATTTGGGTTGGATGACTGGTACGGGGATGCGCATTGCGCGGTCTGTGCGAGGCAGTCGAGAGTGGCTCCTTCTTGCCGTCTAGGCATCCTCATCCTGGGGAGGGGCCTGGAAAAGGGCGGTTCTGCTTGCGGGAATACCCGGTTGCCTGCACCGCTTCGTCTAGGATCCTCAGGGTGAGCCCATCAGGGCGAAAAAGGCTCGCTGCCGCTTCTCGGTGGCAGCGAGCCTATGGCCGAGCGTGCAAGGCGAAAAGGGCCAGCGAACCCCTCAACAGTTCCCGAAATACTCAGGAGGGCATACCGGAGTTCCTGGTACCGTCATTTGCCCCTCCCAGCCGCAGAAACCCAAATATCGGACGGTGCCGGTTCACTTCTCACGGCTGTTGACGCTACCTGACCTGATTCGACGGGTGAAGTTCCGCGGTCTACGTGCATGCAAAGGCGTTTGGTAGGACAAGAAAAGGACACCGTCCTGATAAACGGGTGCAATTGGCTAGGAAGGCACTGTTCACAAGCATGGTAAGAGAAGCAATTCAAACGGAGCGAGCTATTATGTATTCGATCTGGACACTAGCAGATCTGAAATTGCGGATACCACCATGGACCAGGAACCTGACCTGCTGTGGTGCGCCATGATCGTGCCGATCATAGTCAGGGAGCCTTCGGACGCCGCGAGCCTCCCGCTGCAAAAAGCTCTTTGCTCCAGTATGACTCAGGAGGCAGCGTGTCCCACGGATTGGGATGACCGTCAGGCGTAACGTAAATCCAGCCAACACCCCGTTCCGTGCTAAGTCTAATGGCGTGTTCCATTGTTCGTGCGGAATGGGCGCCGTAAATCAAGTGCCAGAAACGATGGGGAGAGTAATTTTCTTCCGAAAGTTGCGGTACGTAGTGGTCGTAAGCTCCCTCAAAGGTTACGATGATATCCGAGACAGTCATGTAGCTCTCGCTAATCCCGTTGGCCCCTGGGTTGAGTACGACTGTCCCCTCAGAGCGCGTCTTGACGTAGCCATACAGGTTCGCGTAGTAGGGCTGAACGCCGGATCGCGAGCACACCTCATCAAAGAAGATGCCACTTACTCCATACCACTCGTTGTAGGCGTCGACCTGTGCCTTAACCGTCTTTGCACTGCGTCGACCGTACGACGTGGTAATGTAACCAAGTACCTGGACACCTTGGCTCGTCGTCTGTGCGATTTGCCGACTATAGCTTACGTCGGGTCTGTTGCCAGGTCCGCTGTCTGGATTGACAACGGCAAGTCCGACGGTTGGATAGCCGGTTTCCACCTGGGCCCAATAGGCACCAGGGGCGAAGTAGGCCGGGATGGCGATCCGTTGCCCAGACCTCCGCTCGGCCATTGAACTGACCTTCAATATGCTCACTGTGTCTACTCCAATCCCGGGTTCGGCGAAGACACGCCGGAGGAGTGTTGGTTCATGGTCACGGCAAAGCGATGCAGGACACACTACGATCTTCTGATTCGGCTCCCATCCACGGGAAGCGAGGCAGCCCAACGGGTTGGTCCAGCTACGATTTTACAGCTGAGAGAACCATTTTTCTGCGGCTTTTGGTTGCTTCTCATGCACTGATCCGACGCCAGGTGACACTGCTTGATGGTGTATTCAGGATCGAAGGATGACCTGCTAATCCTGCCTCCATCCGTCACTATTGCTCAGGTAAAAGGAGACATTGCATATCTTCTCGTCCATCAGCATTCTTGGTGGCGGAGGCTTTATTGGACAATTCCGGCCCATTACGAGGCACTTCCCGGCTTAATGGGGAAAGCAACTGCATCATCGAATTCACTCGTACGATCTTGACGGCGGAAGGTGGCAGTCAGCGGATGACGTCGTAGATCAAAGCACCTGTTTCTCGGTCTAAATCGGCCGTGCTAATCGCTGCCTGGCTCCGCGCGCCGCGGCCCAGTACGTCGTCCTCCCCGGTCAGGGAAGAAACTTTTGCCGACTGAGTCGATACTGCTTACACCCTGTAGCAAGGAGGTAACCGCCATGTGGAACTAGATCAAGCATTATGAACACCACGCCCCCGAACCATCGTGTCCAGGGGTCTGGTGTATGCACCGCTGTTTTCCGGCCCCAATAGCACAAATTGAGACCATGTGCCCCGGTGCCAATCGTGTCTAGGGGCTACTCCGGATCTTGAATATCCACTTCGTCGTCACACCGGCAAGAAGGTTACCAGGTTCATCGTCTGGTACAGAGGCCTGCTGTCGGACGCGGCCGACCACGTCAGCGGCACGGAGACGTTGGTCGATGCTGCCACGAGCCTGCTCGTCGGGTAGCACTCGGGAGCCGGCGTCGGGCCTCACGTATCGAGATGCTGGCTCCATGCGGCCATGATCGCCGCGCCGTCGAGGCAGATGTTGCCGGAGAGGTCGCGGGAGAAGACGACCCGGCAGCGAGGGTGGGGGATGCGGTCGAGGTCGCGCTGGACCGCTTCGCGGTAGGCGGGGATCTCGAAGTTGCCGCCGTGAAGCACGATCACGCTACGCTCCGAGTCGGCGAACGTGAAGCGCTCCATCACCCCAACGATGGCATGCGCCAGCGCACATGCGGAGGTCTCGTAGAGCAGCGTTGCGAGTGGATCGCCCTGCGCGTACTTCCCCCCGAGGGCAACACCATCCAGTGACTCGCCGGTCATCTTCCGGTAGAGGCCCTCGATACCGGCGCGGGCAGCGGTCACGCGCTCGACGCAGACGTACGCGCGCCCCTCGACACCGCACGGCGTTGTCTGCCCGAGCGGGTTGAGCGACGGCACCAGCGGCACGTGCCCGACCTCGACATGGATCGCTACGCCATTGCTGACCACCGACGCACCCATGCCACTGGCGCAAATGACGAACGCGACATCGCGCGGCGGGGTGTCGCCCAGGGCGAGTCGCGTGCTGGCGCCGCAGATGCCCATCACGGTGTCGTTGGCAGCGAATGATCGCCCTGGAAAGAGCTTCTCGTAGTCGGCGCCGTACATTTGGCGGAACTCCCCGAAGAAGACCGGCAGGTTCACCGTGCGGGTGATGGTGCTGCCTGCCATCTTCGTCGCAGAGGAGATGCCGACCCGCAGGCTGTCCCGTGCGGCCTCATCGGCGAGCCCCTCGAGAAGCGAGAGGTAGCCGGTGCCGCCCCTCGACCGGAACACCTGCTCGTCCGTCTTCGTCGGCAACCCGTTGCCGATCTCGTAGTGCGCGCTGCGGATCTTGTCGCCGCCGATGTCGATGGCGAGCACGCGCTGGCATCGCTGGAGCGCGCCAACGGGCTCCGCGGGGTCGAACCGGCACACCGGCTGCACGATGAGCTGATCACCCTGATAGCGCACGATCTGTTCGGGAACGTGGTGAGGCCGGGACACCTTGTGCTGCATGTCTTCCCCTCGGTGAAGATCGACAGAGGCTGCATGGTATCCGAACGGAAGGAGGCTGGCTACCGCGGGGGGCGCCTGGCGGATAGTGCCACCACGCTCGCGCTTTTGCTCGGTAGCAGGAACATGCAGGACTACGGGAGGAGGTTGGCAGCGTGTCTGCTACGGAGCGGCGGGAAGCCATGGAGGACTCCGCGTCCATTCTTCGGCAAGCATATGCAGGTCAGCGATGATGAAGAAGCAGTCGTAGTCATGCTGCAGGCGCACCCGGTTCTGCAATGTGCCGACATAGTGGCCGAGATGGAGCGGCCCGGTTGGCCGGTCCCCCGTGAGGAGGCGTGGTCGAGTGTGATTGTCCGACATGCGGGTTCCTTTCCAGGAGGATGAGCGATCGTAACAGGATGCACCTGCGGGGCTGGAGGTCTATGGTCAATCAGTGGCGCGAGTGGCGCGCCAGTTTCCCCAGATAGAAAGGATCTCGCTGTCATGGGCGAAAGCGAGCTCGGGTAACGCATCCGGAAGGAACCACCCAATTTCCTGGACATCGTCATTGGGCACGGGCTCGCCCTCGACCGAAATGGCGGGGTAGACGAGGAGCACGACCGGTTCATCCTGATGGGAGATGACGGCGAGTATCGGGCCAAGGGCGACATCGAGGCCAACTTCCTCGGCAATCTCGCGGATCGCCGCGTCTTCGACCACCTCTCCACGATCCACAAAGCCGGCGGGGATACTCCATTTACCGGCTTCCCGCGCACCATCGGCGCGGAGACCCATCAGGATTTTGCCCTCGCGCTCAATGACAACAGCGACAGCGAGCTTGGGATCGAGCCACGTCACGGCGCCGCATGCGACGCAGACGGGCCGCATGCGGCCATCGATCTGGCGTTCTTCGGCGTTGTGCCCACATCGCTGGCAGTACATGACGATCCTTGATCGGTCCCATATGCATCGGTTGCTGTCTGTCGTTTCTATCGTGACAGGGCCGCCGACCGCCAGGGGTAGACAGTATGGACGGCATTGTGCGAAAGGTGACCCATCTCGTCCATGTGTCTCATCAAGGAGAAGCGAACGAAGTGACGACAAAAACTGACGTGCTCATTATTGGGTCGGGCCAGGCCGGCAGTCCATTGGCAAGCGCGTTTGCGGCAGCTGGGAAAAAGACAGTCCTCGTCGAGCGCAAACATATCGGCGGCACCTGCGTCAACGTCGGTTGCACGCCGACCAAGACGATGATCGCAAGCGGACGGGTGGCATACCTTGTCAGACGCGCGACGGAGTACGGCGTGCAAACGGGCGACGTCACGATTGACATGCAGAGCGTGCGCAAGCGTAAGCGCGATGTCGTCGAACAATGGCGGAGTGGGAGCGAGAAGACCCTCCTCGGCAAGGAGAATCCGCGCATTATCTTCGGCGCGGCGCGGTTCATTGGGCCGCACCAGGTGGTCGTCACCCTGAATGAGGCCGGCGAGGAGGTCCTGGAGGCGGCGACGATCGTGATTGATGTCGGTGAGCGCCCGGCGCCACTGGGTGTCCCAGGAGCGGAGGACGTTCCCATCCTGGACTCGACAACGGTAATGGAGCTTGGCGACGTCCCGGATCACCTGATTATCGTCGGAGGCGGCTATGTTGGTCTGGAGTTCGGACAGCTCTTCCGGCGCCTCGGCGCAGAGGTCACCATCGTCCATCGGGGCTCGCACCTGCTCTCCCGCGAGGATGCGGACATCGCCGAGGCGGTGAGGAAGGTGCTGGAGGAAGACGGCATTGCCGTGATGCTCAGTGCCGAGGCCGCCGGCGTCTCACAGCAAGCCGGACGGATCACACTCGACGTGAGCCAGGATGGGGAGCGCCGACAGATCACCGGTTCTCACATCCTTGCCGCTGCTGGACGAGTCTCCAATGCCGATTCCCTGTCCCTGGATGCTGCGGGTGTAAGGACAGACGAGAAGGGGTACGTCCCGACGAATGACACCCTTGAGACGAACATTCCCGGTGTCTATGCGGTGGGAGATGTCCGCCCCGGTCCCAAATTTACCCATATCTCCTACGACGATTACCGTGTCGTGAAGGCACATTTGATCGACGGCCAGCAGCGGACAGTTAGCGGGCGAATGATTCCGTACACCATCTTCATTGATCCACAGCTTGGCCGGATCGGGATAACCGAGGAGCAGGCTCGGGAAGATGACCGGGAAATCCGTGTGGCCAAGATGCCGATGAGCCGTGTGGCGCGGGCCGTGGAGACTGCCGAATCAAGAGGCATGATGAAGGTGATCGTCGACGCTGCCAGCGACAGGATTCTCGGTGCAGCGATCCTAAGTCTGGAGGGCGGCGAGATCGCGTCCATGCTCCAGATCGCGATGATGGGCGATCTCCCGTATACGGCGCTACGCGACGGCATCTTCCCGCATCCAGGGCTGACTGAATCCTTCAACAACCTTTTCGGTTCATTCAGGGATGAGGCATGACGATGGGGAAGTGTCCCCATAGTGAGCAACCGTGTCCGCCGGGCTGCACGGCTCGCTCGGGGGGTGTGGGGTTTCTCTCATTATGGTCACGTATCCTTGATGTGAATGACCGTCGTCTCGCTTGTCTCGCCTTGAAGGACCGCGCGTAACTTGGCCAATACATTCCCCTCCGTCCCCTCTGAAACCTCCGCCGCACCGCTCTATACAGGGCGTATCGATACGTTTACCTCGACCCATCGGGATGTTCAGCGTCGATGGAGTTGGATCGCGAATCTCCGCCTCGTGCTGGTACTTTTCATCGCGGTCCTGCTGTGGCAATGGTGGCAGAACCGGGCGGCGATCCTCCTGTTCATCGCCGCGGTGGTGACCGTTGGATTGGTTGCGCTGGTCGTCGTGCATACACGGCTGCGAGTCCGTCGCGAAGAGCTGCGCAGGATGATCGTTGTCAACGAGCGGGCGCTTGCGCGGCTCGAGCATCGGTGGGATGACGCTCCGATGCCTCCGGATGCCGGTATTGGCCGGGATCATCCCTATGCATGGGATCTCAACGTTGTGGGCCGGGCATCTCTCACTCAGCGAATCGCCATACCAGCGACTCGCTATGGGTGGGATGCGCTCTACCGGTCGGTGTTAACGACGTCGTCCCTGGAGGACCTTGCTGCGCGGCAGGAGGCGATTGCCGAGCTGGCCGGAGAGGTGGATGTGCAGCAGGCGGTCGAGGCGGCTGCGCTTTGCGACGATGAGCCGTTGCCAGACCCCCATGCGCTCGTTCACTGGGCGGGGTCTATGCCCTGGCTTCGTCCCAGGGTCTGGCTGCGAGCGATGAGTTGGGTGAGCCCGGTTGTGTTCCTGGTCTTGCTGGTGCTGTGGGCTCTCGGTATGACCAACGCGCCGCTTTTTGTGATCCCCGTCTCGCTGAACGGGCTCATCTTTGCACTATGGGGCCAGCAGGCGGCGGAGCGCGTGCAAGCGATCGTTCCCCTACGGGATGCAATCACCGGGTATCGCGACATATTCCGGACAATTGCGACTGGTAGGTCGCGGGCGTCCCTGCTTCGGCACATTGATGACACGCTGGAAGGCGGGCATGATGGCGCGCTGGCACGGACGGCTCAACTCGCCCGAGCTGTTTCCTTGGCGATCCCACCAGGGGCGATTATCTATTTCCCGCTCCAGCTTGCCTTCCTTTGGGATATTCACGTGCTCGAGTTGCTGGAGGGATGGCAAGCCAAGGCAGGTGGCCGTGTGCATGCCTGGTTGCGGGCCGCCGGAGAGTGGGAAGCATTGGCTTCATTCTCCATCCTGCATCGCGATCATCCCGGCTGGGCGTTCCCGCAGGTAACGCCCGAGGCAGTGTCGCTTGTGGCGAGTGACCTGTCACATCCGCTTCTCAGGGAGCAGGAAGCGGTCGCCAATGACGTCACGGTAGGGCCAGAAGGCCACTTCCTCTTCGTCACCGGCTCGAATATGTCGGGTAAAAGCACATTGCTCCGGGCTATCGGGGCGAATGTTGTCCTCGCACAGGCGGGGGCACCGGTTTTTGCCCGGTCGCTGTCCATGCCACCTGTCCGGCTCTGGACATGCATGCGGGTGGAAGATTCGCTGGAGCAGGGTGTTTCGTTCTTTATGGCGGAGTTGCAGCGGCTGAAGGCCGTGGTGGATGGAGTCGCGTCGGATCCCTCCCTCACGGCGCTGTATCTACTGGACGAGATTCTTCAGGGCACGAACACCGCCGAGCGTCAGATCGCCACTCGCCGCGTCCTGGCCTCACTGGTGGAACAACGGGCGTTCGGGGTGATCTCAAGCCACGATCTGGAGCTAATCGAGGGGAGCACCCTCGAAGATGCGGCGACGCCACTACATTTCGCGGAGGTTTTCTCACCGGATCCGGATATGCCGACGATGACCTTCGACTACCGGCTGAGACCGGGACCGGCGACATCCAGCAATGCGTTGGCGCTGATGGAGATGCTTGGATTCGATCTTAAGAGGTGAGGAAATAGCAACGGCCGGGAGCGAAGCTCCCGGCCGTTTAGTTCGCTGAACTGGATCAGGTGATCGGATCCATGAACTCGGAATCGAACTGACCGGTTACCGCGAGGATCGCCAGGACAACCAGTGCCAACAGGAGCAACAAGCCCAGACCGACGAAGAGCATGACGATCATACCGAAGCCTTCACCACCGAGCTTGTCGTCCTCTTCCCGTTCGCGGGCATCGGGGCCGGTTGCATATCCCAGTAGTGAAATCAGAAAGAGCAGCCTCAGCAACATATGTGGCTCCTGATCGGATCGGGCTGGCGGGCGACCCGGCCGGCGCGATCATATGGTTGGGACAGAGGTTCTCCGTGCACACGCATGCGGACAACCGATACGGAACACAATGTAAGAGATTTCGCAGGGCGGGTCCAGCCACAGGGCCGGAGGAACGGCACTGTCCGCGCTATCCTACAGTGCCGATGAGAGCAGGCGCTGCAGGATCAGGATCAGAAACAGGGTGACCATAATCGAGAGATCGAGGCCCCCCAGCGAAGGGACGACCTGACGGACCGGGGCCACAACAGGCTCCGTGATGTCGTAGAGAATTCTTCCGATGGTAGATCTGAAACCGGGGTCAAACCACGACATGATGGCGCGGCCAAAGAGGACGAATGAA
>JAUJLY010000297.1 GCA_030447145.1 Thermomicrobiales bacterium | reverse complement strand
GTGGCACGCGGTACTTGTCGGCCTGGCGCCACACCGTCTCCGACTGTGGCTCCACACCGGCAACCCCGTCGAACACGACGACGCCACCATCGAGCACGCGGAGCGAGCGCTCCACCTCAACCGTGAAGTCGATGTGACCGGGTGTGTCAATGATATTGATGCGATGCTCGCGCCAGAAACAGGTGGTGGCGGCGGAGGTAATCGTGATACCACGCTCACGCTCCTGCGCCATCCAGTCCATGGTGGCCGCGCCCTCGTGCGTTTCACCGGCTTTGTGGACGCGTCCGGTATAGAACAGAATCCGCTCGGTGGTCGTCGTCTTGCCGGCGTCGATGTGAGCAATGATCCCGATATTACGCGTCGAACGGAGTCCTTCCCCGGCGCGGCCAGTCGTGGCACTCTTTGTTGAAGTTGCTGTACTCATTGAATGGGTTCGTCCTCGCGATACACAAAACGTGTCCGGCCTCGGCGTGGACAACGTCGTCCGACGCTGCCGTGACCGCGTCCGATCTAGACGCGGAAGTGCGAGAAGGCTCGGTTCGCCTCCGCCATGCGGTGGGTATCCTCGCGCCGCTTGATGGTGGCACCTGTGCCATTGAACGCATCGAGCAGCTCGTTAGCGAGCTTCTCGGACATCGTCTTCCCGGCGCGGGCGCGGGCAGAGCCCAGCAGCCAGCGAATGGCCAGCGACTGCCGCCGCGCGCCCTCGATCTGTACGGGCACCTGATAGGTTGCACCGCCGACACGGCGTGGCTTCACCTCGAGGACAGGGGTTGCATTTGAAACCGCCTGCTCGAAGACTTCAACCGGATCACGACCAGTGCGCTCCTGAATGGTCTGCAGGGAGTCGTACATGATCCGCTCAGCAAGGCCCTTCTTGCCCCGCTGCATGATCTTGTTGATAAACCGTGCCACCAGCTCGCTGTTGTAGCGTGCATCCGGCGTCGGCACTCGACGTTCGATTTTCGCTCGTCTCGGCATTGGTTCTCCTGCCTCAGGTGTGTGACGCTGATTGGATCCGGGTGGAGCATTCTCCCCTTCGAATCCCTGTCGCGACCACGTCTCTTACCAGCTATCAAGCGGAACAACCGCCTGGCTGCCGCTCTTTGCGTTCAACTGCCCCGGCACACGACAACCATCCACCGGAGTCCTACTCACCTCATTATCGACGCTTGTTCAGGTTCGCAAGGTCCAAGAGCGACTGACACACGAAAAAGCGGGTAGCGTCCACCTTAGACGCCGCTCCGCTTCCCGTATCTCAGCTCTCTCAGTTCCGCCGTAGCGGTAACGCCCATCAGATGCGGATGGCCCGCACCCTATTTGGGAGCCTTGGTTCCGTACTTGGACCGCGCCTGCTTGCGGTTTTCAACACCGCGGGCATCGAGCGCACCACGAACGATGTGATACCGAACGCCCGGAAGATCCTTCACCCGGCCGCCGCGGATCAACACCACGGAGTGCTCCTGCAGATTGTGCCCTTCGCCGGGAATGTACGCTGTGACTTCAACGCCACTTGTAAGGCGCACACGGGCGATCTTGCGCAGTGCCGAGTTGGGCTTCTTCGGCGTCATGGTTTTGACCTGGGTGCAAACACCCCGCTTCTGCGGTGCATACGTGCCGCTTCGCAGTGTGCCAGCATACCGACCCAGCGAGCTGTTTGTGAAACGAAGCGCTGGTGACTTGGTCTTCTTCTTGACGCTCTTGCGGCCCTTGCGAACCAACTGATTGATCGTCGGCACGAAAAGCTCCTATCCGTGCAGGCGGCTCACCCGTGCTCTGTGCCGGAACAGGGTTCCCCCGCTCCAGAGAGCGCTCGTAAAGAGCGCCACAGCTGCGGTGCCGCCTGGCACGTCTCGGTTGATACAGTAGACCTCAGGAATGTGGAATAATGCGATCAGAGGCCACAACCGCACTCGGCGGCTACCCATAGGTGCCACGACAGGCAAGTATAGGCGATAATCACGGGCTATTCAACCCTAGGCCTTCGTCCGGGCCGGTGAGAGGTGACGCACCTTGCAGTCCCTACCCCTGCTGGATAGCATGTCCTGGAACCTTGGCAAGCGCATATCGCCGGTTCTCCACCGGCAGGGAAGTTCCATGCATGAGCTCACCATTCAGGGTTGGCATCTCCGGCGGCGGCACCATCGGTCGGGTCCACGCACAGGCACTGGCGCAGATCAGCAGCGCTAATCTCGTTGCAGTTGCGGAACCACAGGAGGACCCCGGCAGGCGCCTGGCCTCGGAGCACGGGGCCACCTGGTACCGCTCGATCGATGAGATGCTCGAACAGGGTGAGATCGACGTTGTCATCGTCGCAACTCCGTCTGGTCTGCATCCGGACCAGGCGGTCCGCGCCGCCCAGGCGGGGAAGCATGTGATCACCGAGAAACCGATGGCGATCACCGCCGACGGAATCGACCGCATGATCAGCGCGTGCACGGAGGAAGGTGTCGAGTTGGCGGTGATCTTCCAAAACCGCCTGTCCGCGGATGTAATGCTGGTTCGACGAGCCATCGAACGCGGGTACCTCGGCAAACCTGTGCTCGCCAACGGGGCCATGTACTGGCATCGAAGCCAAGAGTATTACCAGGCAAACGGTGGCTGGCGCGGCACCTGGAACCTCGATGGCGGCGGCGCAATGATGAACCAGGCAATCCACACGGTAGACCTGCTCCAGTGGCTGATGAACGGCGTGACATCGGTGCAGGCATATACCACAACGCTGACGCACGACATCGAGACTGAGGATGTGGCCTCCGCCAGTTTCTGGTTCAACAACGGTGCGCTGGGCAGCATCACGGCGACCACATCTGCCTCCCGCGATTATCCCGTGCGAGTGGAAGTGATTGGCACGGAGGGTCGCGTCACGCTGGAGAACAATGCGGTGACGTTGTGCGAAGCAGCCAAGCCGCTGGACGACAGCCTGCTGACGGACGAAGATCGTGAGCTGGTCGAGGGATGGCGAGCCGATGAGCCCTTCGGGGCAGGACATACCCGGCAGCTAAAGACGATTTTCAAGCGACTCGCCGATGGTGTTCAGGCACCAGTAGCTGGTGCCGAGGCACGCAGGGCGGTAGACATCATTCTTGGCATCTACGAATCGGCCCGCACAGGGGCCCTGGTGAAATTTGCACGCTAGATTGCAAGGGAATAGATACGATGAAATACGCCGTCTTTACCGTCTCTACCCCGTCCATGAGCCCGGAAGAGGTCGCTCCAAGATTGAAGGAGTACGGGTACGACGGGATCGAATGGCGCGTGGTCGACGAGAAGCCGAACCCGCCAGGAATGGGCTTTTGGCACGGAAACAAATCAACGATCGCCTTCACAGGTCTTGAGGACTGTGTGCCAAGAATCCGGCATCTTGCCGAAGAGAACGGGTTGGAGATGCCTGCTCTCGGCACGTATGTCCGAGCATCAGCGCCAGATGATGTGGAGACGGCGATGAGGGGTGCGGTTGCCCTCGGCGTGAAGCGTCTCCGCGTCAACGTGGCCCGCTACGACAGTTCCGAGCCATTCATGCCGATATGGAACAGGGATCGGGAAGACTACAAGCGCGTCGCGGAACTGGCCCAAAAGCATGGTGTCCAGGCGCTTATCGAGATTCATCACGGTTCCGTTTGTCCCTCGGCCAGCGCGGCTCGTTTGTATGTGGAAGGGATGGACCCGGAACACGTCGGAGTCATTCACGACGCAGGCAACATGGTGTATGAGGGGTTTGAGAACTACCGCATGGGTCTTGAGATGCTTGGGCCCTATCTCGCGCACGTCCATGTGAAAAACGCGCGCTGGTTCCCCCGGAAGTATCGGGAGGACAGGAGCGTCATCTGGACCTGCGACGCAGCCCCCCTGCACAAGGGCGTGGCCGAGATTCGCGATCTCTTCCGGGCGCTGAAGGCGGTGGGCTACGACGGGTGGATAAGCATCGAGGATTTTTCTACCGAGCGCCCACTGGACGACCGCCTGAAGGAGAATCTCTCCTTCCTGAAAGCAGTTGAGGCCGAGACAAACAGCCCTGCTGGATATTTTCATCTGATCGTTCAATAAGCAGAACACCCCCGTACCCAAAGGTAGCGGGGTGTTCTGCGAAAGTTATTAGCTCAGGGCAGGACTCTTCACCCGTGACTGTCTCGTTCGCGAGATCGGCTGTGTTGATCTCGCCAGCATCCTCGGGGGCCTGGAGGTTGAACCCATCCTGGTCACCTGGATGCTCGAGCTCCTGGACGGCGGGGATGTGACCACCGGCCATCAGCTCGGCGTAATCTTCTTCCTCGGCTGGCTGGGCGCTCTGGCGCCTCGCCGCGAGCGT
>JAUJLY010000296.1 GCA_030447145.1 Thermomicrobiales bacterium | reverse complement strand
TTGTTGTACACACAGTATGCGTGTTCTGGAATCTACTGGTGGTGACGCCATGTGCAATGTTTTCCCTTCGCATGCACGTACGCGAGACAGACACGACAACGGCCCCCGAATGTCTCAGGAGCCGCGTCGGGAGCTATCGGTGCGTGGGGACGATCCTAGCGCGTTCTAAAAAAAACCCTCTGGCGATGGTCCGGTCGGCCCATTGGGTCGATCGGCCGGAAGATCACCGGTGCTTACATGCCTTGGAGGGTTCGCAGGGCTGCAACCAAGTAGACCCGCTCAATGGGTGTCAAGGAATGATGGTCAATGTCTGTTATGGGAACGAACTCTGATCCCATCTCGTAACCATCGTCCACCTTGTCCTCCGGCGCATACGCAAGCGCCTCGCTGACATACACCCGGTGAAAGAAGTGGGGGTGCGGGTAGGCATAGCCCGGTTGCTTGGAATCCAGGTGGAGCAAGTGGGTAAAGCCGAGCGGTGTCAGTGGACCCAGCGACCAGCCGGTTTCTTCGGCGACCTCACGACGCAACGTCGCCTCAAGCGATTCATCGCGCTCCCGCCGCCCACCGGGCAGGATGTGCCGTGACCCACGATCCTCTTGGACCAGGACCGCGCCATCGCGCAAGACGACCGCGCGCACCGACGTGATGTATGGCAGTGGCGGGGATTCGTGACTCAGGTAGACCGCCAGATGCAGCCGCATCTGCTCACCCCAGATCGCCTCCTCGCTAGCCAGAGGCGAGAAAGGCCCAAGAAACAATTCGACTTCAGAAATGGGAACCTCGGGACTCATAACGACAGCGTATCACAACGTGTCATCGCCCGATATCCTTCACTATCGGGCGATTCGTGGAGGGCCAGCTGGCCGAGTCGCTCAACCAGCTGGCCCTGATGGTCCGTTACCCATCGATGAATGGCCAGCAAACGGCGTGAGGATGATCGGATGCGCTCGGACGCGTCCTCATTTGTCGCGGTCGAACGCATCTGACAACGGTCCGACCATGTACAGGGCATCGGACGAGAGGTGGTCCCCGTCCCCGTCGAGCAGGGCCTTGCAGCCGCGGATCGTGTCACTGATCGACACGTGCTGCCCCTCACGTTGGGTGAACCCCTCAGCGACGAAGAACGGCTGGGTCAGGAAGTTTCTGACCCGAGTCGCCACGACGCTGTCATCGCTCGCGTCCTGGAGGAGATCGCGAACCCGCCTTGCGGTGTCACCATGCTCCTCCATATCAGTATCCAGCAGGCGGGAGGTGGATCGTACCGGATCGATGGCCGGGTAGAGATGACGGTGCCCGAGGTCACGTGAGAACGTGATGACAGCATCAAGTTCAGCTGTCAGGTCACCAAGCGCAGCTGGGTTGGCATCGGCAACAGGGAGGTAGATGGCTGTCACCTGCGCAGAGGAGCGGTACTCCAACGCGTTGACAACCGTCACCTCATCAGGGGTTTCGACAAAGACGAGGATTGACAGCTCGGATCTGGTCTCAGCCAGGCGGTGGATGAGTTCCTCGACGAGCACCATCTTCCCTGACTGCATGTCGCCGACAAGGGCGATGCGCCCCCCACGCGGTATTGGGCTGAGCAGATCGATCACCTTGATGCCGGTCTCCATGACCGCGCTCGAGGTGGGCGGCGGAACCGTCGCGATGACGTGTTCGATTGCGGCACGATCAAGCGGGGTGCGCACCGCTCCACCGGTATCAATCACGCGCATGCCCGCGTCGATCTGGGCCGCTCCCTTTGTGATGGGGATACAGCGGACAAGATTGTCGTTCAGGTACTGGATCGCCTCGACGGTCACCAGTGGCTCCGCGGTCTCGTCGGTGATCGTCAGGGCGTTGAGCACCGGCGGGCGCTGCTGGGTATCAAACCGGGCATCAACGAGTGGTCCGTGGGTACGAACAATCTCACCGATGCGCGTCCCGAACGAATCCGGGAGACGATGGTCATCAAATGCATCGTTGGCCATGGAGAGTACCAGTCCTTTCCTGAGCGAGGACCTAGCCGTGCGTAACCGATTGTTGACGGTCGTCACGGGCAGATCCAGGAATGCAGCGACCTCGCGCTGCGAGTAATCGTGAACGTAGTAAAGGACCGTCACTTCACGCTCTCGGGGCGGAAGGGTCTTGATCGCGGTGAACACGCGAACGACGCCGTCGCGCGCCTCACTTCGCTCAACGGGGTCCACCGCATCAACAAGGTGGTCGGCATGCTCGATGGGGAGCGGTGCCGTGGCGCGAATGCGCACGATACGGAGGCACTCGTACCGCACGATCGTGCGCAGCCATCCACCGAACCGCTCTGGCTGCTTCACCTTTGGCAAGCTGCTGAACGCGGTGATAAAGGCGTGTTGGGCGGCATCCTCGGCGAGATGAAAATCGCCAAGCTGGGCGTAGGCGTGACCGAAGGCCATCGCCTGGTAGCGCCGGACCAGCTCAGTGAAAGCCTCCTCGTCACCCGTCCTCGCGAGCAGGACGAGTTCAGAAACGTTCATGCATTAGCACCTCCTTGGGAGCACTCTCCATGAGGCTCTCTACCCTAAGGTGTCGCAGGAGGCGCGATCGCTGTATGCTCCGGCTGCTCTCAGCAGCCGGGGTGCCCGCCAATTCATTGACACCGTCGCAAGCAGAGACGCTGCGCGACGTCGAGTGCCTCGAAAACGCTCGTTTGTGAGACGGAGAACGATCCTACTCGATGCGTGCGGATCGCAGCCGGGAATTGAACCAGGCCACCGCCGCGAGCGCGAGCATGAAGGTCCCGCCAAAGGCGAAGAGCGGCAGCACGCCGAGCATATCGGCCAACCAACCGCCGAGCAGAGCACTTGGGGGAATGGCAACGACGGACAATGAGCGGATAATCCCGAACGTTCGACCCCGATATTGCTCGGGGATCAGGAGCATGCTGAGGGCGCCACCGGCTATACCGCTGACGGTGATGCCGAACGCTGCAAGCGCATCCAAAACCACGGTAAGTGGCAGTGATGTTGAAAAAGCGATGCCAAGGATAGAGGTTCCGGCTACTGCCCATCCCCATGCCACCGTGCGTCCCGCCCCAAACCGACGCTCAATCGCACCGCTGACCGCACCGGCCACGATGCCCGCCGCGGCGCTTGCCGCGCCCAGAACGCCTAATGCCGCGGCCCCGGCGTGGAGACGTTCGTCTACTAGCTGCGGGTAGAGCGGTCCCATGAATGCCGCCACATTAACGAGCACGGAGAGCCAGACGAGCGATCGCACGACCGGCCGGTCTGTGATCACTTGCCAGCCCTCACGCAGGTCATGCCACAACGCTGCTCGCTTTGAATCGGTGGTTGGCGGCGACGCAGGGTGACGTGGGATGCGGACCAGAGCCACCAGCCCCGTCAATACCAAGAACGAGAGGGCATCGACGAGCAGCGCCCACACAATTCCAGCCGTGGCGACGACAACACCCGCTATGGCCTGGCCCAGGAGCGTTGCCACCTCCCGAGTCATTGAGAACCAGCCAAGTACCCTCGTGTACAGCGCACGGTCCACAATTTCCGGTAAGACGGAAGCACGTGCCGGACGCAGGAAGGTTGTCAGACAGTTGATGAGAAAGACCGCTCCGAGCGCGGCCCACAGCCGGATGCCGCTCACAGCGATGACCAGCCCCAAGGTGCCGACCACGACGGCGGCGAGGAGGTTAGTCCAGATCATGATGCGCTTACGGTCCGCGCGGTCAGCGACCACACCGGCGATCGGGCCGAATAGCGCATCCGATAGCTGCCAGACCACCTGAATGAGCGCCGTCTTCAGGGAAGATCCGGTGGACGCGTACACCGTCCAGCCGACCGCGAGATTGAAGAAGGCATCACCGAAATACGAAATCGACTCGCCGCCCCATAACAACATCACGGGACGGTTCGTCAGCAGTCGGCGTGCGGGTGACTGCTCGGAGGTGGCCTCGACGTGCTCCAATTGCTTTCCCTCCAAACGCAATCCAATATACCAAAGGGGACACCTATCCCTCTCCCCTGAGCCACCGTCTCAGACGCGCCAGAAGCCCCGATGTGGGCGTGGATGATGCTTCTCTGGTGCTTACGTCCTGTGGTGCGTTGGCCGGATAGGATGGAGGTGTTGCGACGGCAGGCCGCCGTCCCCGCCAAGGCCGTGAGGCGTGCATGCTCGAACGGCAGACGTGCATCGATGCCGACGTTCCGATACCGTTTCAGGACATACGATGCTCGATCAGTGATGACGAGAAAGGATCGATTGTTGGTGGCGGTGGCAATCGGGGCGACAGTGACGGTGTTTGCTATACTGGCTTCACTATGAACCACAACCAACCGTCACCCACGGA
>JAUJLY010000295.1 GCA_030447145.1 Thermomicrobiales bacterium | reverse complement strand
GATCGCCGACGTTGGATCTCAGGATCTGGTAATCGAGGTCGGTCCCGGAATGGGCATCCTTACACGCGAGCTGCTTTCTCTCGGCGCAACAGTCGTCGGTGTCGAGTTGGATCGCGAGCTGGCGGCTTTTCTCCGCGAGGATCTCCGGGACGTCAGAAGCTTCTCCCTCGTGGAGCAGGACGCTCGATACGTCCCGATCGAGGAAGTTACCGGGGGACTCCCCTACCGAGTTGTTGCGAATTTGCCCTACAGTGCCGCCACAGTCATTATCCGGCGATTCATGGAGTCGCCTACACCTCCGAGCCGTATGACCGTCATGGTGCAGAAAGAAGTTGCCGAGCGGATGACGGCACCACAGGGAGAGATGTCCCTGCTTGGTCTTGCAACTCGCCTGTACGCGGAAGCCAGGATAGCGCTCATTGTTCCCCCCGACGTCTTCCTGCCGCCGCCGAAGGTCGAATCCGCAGTAGTCGACCTTCTGGGGCGTGAGGAACTACCGGGTATCCAGGTTGCACGAGACCGGATGTTCGAGCTTGCAACGTTGGCATTTCAACGCAAGCGCAAAACGATTAGTAACGGCCTTTCGATGGGTCTGGCTCGGCCAAAGGCGGAACTGGATCAACTTCTCAGGTCGATCGATATTGACCCGAAACGACGGCCCCAAACGCTCTCCGTGAATGAGTGGCTCACCATTGCTGAGGCGCTCCCGGCATGAGCACCGGTTCTCGTGCGCGCGTATTGGCCCCCGCCAAGATCAATCTTGGCCTGGAGATCACGGGACGCCGGGCGGATGGCTATCACGAGATCCGATCGGTGCTCGCAATGGTCGATCTCAACGACGAACTCACGTTCACACTCCGCGACGATGTATACGCGACCCGCATCGATGGCATGCCGGGTATCGCACCGGAGGACAATCTTATCACCCATGCGATCGTCGCCTTCACCTCACGTACGGGGATCGAGGTCGCTTGCGATGTTAGCGTACAAAAAAGAATTCCTGCTCCCTCCGGGCTCGGTGGCGGAAGTTCCGATGCGGCAGCAACACTGCTGATCCTGAACCAACTACATGGGTGCCCTCTTCAGGAAGAGGAGATCCACCGGCTTGGTGCAAGTCTTGGCAGCGATGTGCCCTTCTTTCTTGGATCTCCTGCTGCCTTGGCAAGCGGGACCGGCACGACCCTTACCTCTCTCCCCGCTCCCGCGGGATGCGTGCTGATCGTTGTCCCATTGCTCGATCTGCCAGCAAAAACTGCCGCCCTCTACAGCAGGATCAGGCCGGTGGACTTCACCGACGGCACGAACGTCGAGCGGATCGGCGAGTGTATAAAGGCCGGTCGGAGCATCCAGAAAGAGCCTTTGACGAATGCATTTGAGCGGCCGCTTGGAGCCATCGTTCCAGGCATCGGGGACCTCGTCAGGCGCATGAGTCAAGCTGGATGTGAAAACGTGACGCTCAGCGGTGCAGGGCCTGCACATTACTCTATATTCGAGACGGAAAACGTGGCGAATGACGTCACACAGCGGATCAAGGGATTGCTGAAACCGAGCGAACAGCTGTTTGTCGCTCCTTTTCGCACAACCCCGCTGACCGTCGACATTCCGTAGCGTCGGGATACGATCATGGAGCATAGGCCAGGAATCACACGAAGGGCACTGCTCGTTAGCGGCGGCCTTGGCATCCTGGCGGGAGGAACATGGGGCGCCGCCATCCAGGCGCTTGCCACACCTTCTGTCCCGTCCCTGTCGGTGGTCGGCACGGAGGACATGCAAATCGTCCTGCTGGACACCACGGAAGTCCGCGTACTCCTTCTCCTTGGCTCGCCGGACAATGATCTTCAAAGTCAGATTCCGGGGATGTTGACAATGCTGCGCCAGCGAGTTGATTTGCTTGTCGGCGGCGCCTCTTCAGTAAACGCACTGGGCTCACTATTCCGGGACCGCTGGCAACTCGCTCATACGCTCGCCATCGCGGAGCCTACATCCGCTCACGTCGCGAGCGGAACACTCACGACGGTAAGCGATGACCTCACGATCGATTTAGGGAACGGCGTGTCCATAGATCTGCGTATTGCTGTGAGAGGCGCCTGGAACCTGACCACGAACCCACATACCCTGTGGGCGGCCATCATCCTCCATGAGGAGCACAAGGTTGTTCTGGCGCCCAGCGGAGAGGCGCTGGTGGAAATGGGCGCGACCACGCCCTCCCTGGCGCTGGTACCAAAATCTTCCCTCGTGGAAATAACTAGCATCCTCGGCCCGGCCGCCATTGCCCCGAACAGCCGTGACGGCCTCACTCTCCAGGTACAGGAACCATTGGACACGTTACTCGTTCGCATCTATCCTCAGGACACAGCGCGATTCGAATTCAGCACAAGCGGCCTTACGTTGCCGTCCTGGCATGAACCCATCTGACCGCTCACCGCGTACATGTCGATGCGGGCACGCAAGCCGCTGCTGTGGGATGCACGCTCTAGCTTTCGCCCCGTGACGAGTCCTCCTTCATCCAGTCCCGTAAGACATCGCGTCGGGATGGGGATTTTTGACCTCCCTTGCCTGGAGGGCCCGGGACAGGTCTGGATGAGCGTTCGGTTGATGGTGGCTGCTGCTCCCAAGGGAGAGCCGATCCCTTTCCCTTTGGCTCCGGCCACGTCTGGCGCCAACCACTGCCATAATCCAGTTGCCCTTTTCTCTGGGGTGACTGGTCTTCCCAATGACGTACTTCCCGGATGCGGACGGGTGATGATGGCTGTCCACCTGTCTCCCCTTCGACATCACCCGTCGGCGGTACATCGAGAGGGACCACCGCTGTTCGCTGTGTAGCATGCACGTGCTTCGGCATCACCGGTCCCGGGGATGGGGAGTATGCAAATTCATCGTCAGATCGCTCTCGAACGAACATGCCGAACACGGTCGCCGCAATCACACCGAGAGCACCGACGAGCAGTACCCACTCGAAGCCGACAGAGAGGGCCCGTGAGATGTAACCCTCCCGCACGGCGTTCGGAAGCTCACCTTCGTAAACGTCGTCAGTCACCTCGTTGAGCAGGAAACCAGTAAAGACGATGCCGTTGAGCAGTGCCAGAAAGGCGCCGTACATCCGGCCGCCAGGGCCAGGGCGATACGCGAAGGCTGCGCTTCCGCCGTACCCGATAACCGCGGTACAGAGGACCACGACTGCAATCGCGACCACGAATTGCGCGGAGTCTTCGCCTAAGGCGACTCCATCCGAGATCGTGCTTCCCCATCGCTCCGACCAGTTAAGGGCAAGCAGGATTCCCAGCAACAGGCCCGCGCTGCTGCAGACCTCGCGCAGACCGCCGCGCAGGAATCCGAGCGGGATCACGGTCAGCAGAATGACGACCAGGAGCACATCGAGCACGATAGCGGCAAGCATGAGCGGAGCCAATCTTCCCGGGTTTCCGGGACAGCTTCTGCGGAGCAGTGTTGCTCACTACTGTATACGACTCGCTATGTCTCCTGGGAAATCGGTATGCCGGCCAGGCGCCGAATGGCATTGAGTGGGATCGGCAGCCAGTCAGGCCGGTTGTTTAGTTCGTAGCGGACCTCGTAGAGCGCTTTCTCAGCAATGAACAGATTGAGTCCGTCGATGAACCGCTGCTCATCCTCGGGGACCAGTGCCATGGTCGACCCACCGATTGCGCTCCTGTACGACTCTATGAATGCGGTGGAAGCATCTTTGTGCCATGCCGATATGGCTTCACGCTGCGCTTCGTCGTCCGTCGATCCACTGACAGTCGCGACTGCATAGTCAAGGGATCGCAACATCCCCGCGACGTCCTTCAACGGCGACTGCTTGGTACGTCGCTGCTCCATCGGACGCGAAGGCTCGCCTTCAAAATCGATGAGACAGAAGTCGTCATCCAATGTCCTCAAAGTCTGCCCCAGATGGTAGTCGCCGTGCACGCGTGTCTTGGCAGCTCCGACGAGGGACCATGCGCCGCCCATCAGTTGTCCAAGTCCCTTATGGAGCTGCTCAACGTCAGGAGGGCTCAGCCGCGTTGCCAGACCCTCAACTGATTCCTGGATCTCGGCGATCACCCGCGAGATCAAATCCTCAGCGTCCTGACGCGTGAGCTCCTCGGGGCAGAACGCCTCGTCGTCCGTATCCGACGAAAGCGCAACATGCATCTCTCCCGTTCTCGTTCCCAGGAGCGCGGCCGAGTCGACAGACGAGGCACTGGTTTCCGCACTCAGCGAGCCCAGCTGACCAAGGAGCCAGTTCCAGCCATCACCTTGGTTCTGGACGAACTGCTGAATTGCGGCTACCGCGAGTGTCTCTTCGCCGGTGTCCAGCTCAACCACCCC
>JAUJLY010000025.1 GCA_030447145.1 Thermomicrobiales bacterium | reverse complement strand
TGGCAATGACGTTGGGTTGCCTTGGATCCTTCGCCGTCTCGACATAGTCGATACCTAGCCCGTCAAGCCAGCCCTTCACGAACTGCATGATGTCGTATTCATCCCCGCTGACACTGGGGATCGAAACGAGCTTGGTTCCCACATCGACGATATCGTCGCGTGAGACGAGATCAACCCATTTCATCCGGGTATTTTGTTCGGTCATTCCCTGTTCCTCCTGGGACGCAAGTGCGTCTTCGAACCTTCCGACCCACTTGTACCACGCGAAAGGGCCGCTCCCAACAGGAAGCGGCCGACCAGGCGCGATGACTTGTGAGAAGAATGGGATCAGATGCGTTCGAAACGGGAGACGTTGGCGACGAAGACAATCGCCCCACCCACCTCAACCTCGAAGTTCTCGGGCATATAGAGTAGCCCGGGCTCCAACGCGGGCGAATACGGTACCGCAATCTGGGTCCGGCGCCGACAGGTGCGCTGCAGGATGCTCATGACCGCCGGGACCCCCGCATCCTCAACACCAATCATGAGGCTGGTGTTCCCGGTCCGGAGAAAAGAGCCGGTGGTACTGATCTTCGTAAACCGGAACCCGGCCGATATCAGGGCCTCGGTCAGGATATCGGTATCCTCATCCTGGACAATCGTGATAACGAGTTTCACAGGAGTGTTCCTCCCCGTAGCAAGTCCATCCGCGGCGGATCGCGTTCTGGCGACCCTCCCGGCTTTCTGGATAATCACATATCAGCACCGGATATGACCGGCGGAAAATCAGAACCAGCGCGTTCACAAGCAGCCGCACCCCGCGGCCGAACGGGCCCTGACTTCCGGTTCTCCGTCACCGGTGTTGTGTGGAGCTACTTTACACGAATGGAGGTTGGCCTGATGCTCCTATCCCCTGAGTTCGGCCAATGTCTCCCTGGCGAGAGTCACCACCTGCTCGTGGAGCAGCCCGTTGGTGCAGGTGACTTCAGTCTCGTGGAGCTGGTAGGGATGTCCCTCCAGCGAGGTCACCGTCGCCCCGGACTCGCGGGCAATCACTACCCCGGCCCCGACATCCCAGGCATTGGTTGGGCGCTCCCAGTACGCATCCAGCCGTCCTGCCGCCACCCACACCATGTTGAGGGCCGCCGCCCCATCCCGGCGCAGGCCCTGGAGGCGATCATTGAAGGTTGCCCAGAGGGCGGCACCTTCCGCACGAGCGGTGACATCGTAACTGAATCCAGTCGCGCCCAAGGCACCGATGAGCGTCTCCGTCTTCGACACACGGATCGGCACCCCGTTCAGGGTCGCACCCTGCCCCTGGGCTCCAGCGAACATCTCGTCGCGCATCGGGTCGTAGACCACACCCACAACCGGCGTTCCCCGAAACTCCAGACAGATGGAAACCGCGAAATGGGGATAGCCATGAGCGAAGTTCGTGGTGCCATCGATGGGATCGATCAGCCAGCCGTAGTCGCTTTCGGATGCGCCGGCCGCTCCCTCTTCTCCAGTGAGACGGAAGTCCGGGAATGCCTCTAGCAGCGCGCTGGAAATCAGTCGCTCCGACTCCTCATCGGCGTCGGTGACAAGATCGACGGTGCCCTTGTGAGTGACGACCCGCTCGGTCTTGACGCGCTCCCGCAGGAGCGCTCCCGCATCGTACGCCGTCCGCTCGGCAAGATCACGTGCTTTCCGGAATACATCCTGATCCACAGTGCCCGTCGTGCTCTTCGGTTGCTCATTCATATCTTGGCTCATCCCTTCGCTACCGCGTTCTCGTTCCCGATCGGTAGACGGGGAAAAGCATCCGTCTCCAGATCGCCGCACGCATCCATCTGCGCCACTTGCCAACCTCGTCCGGCGATCATTGCCGCGTTGTCGGTGCAGAGATCCATCGATGGCCAGCGCACGTGCGCATTGCTACCTACCTGCTCGGCGATGCGCTCACGCAGCCGCCGGTTTGCCGCGACGCCGCCCGCTATCAAAACAGACCGGGCACCACAATCGATCGCCGCCTTCACCAGCTTGGTCGTGAGCACGTCAATGATCGCCTCCTCGAAGGAGGCGGCGAGATCCGCGAGCGGCAGATCGTCTCGATATCGCGGGGGCTGATGTTCCGGGAAGAGTCGCCCCGTCGGTCCCGGCTCCAGTTCGGGCAAGCGAAAGCCTTGCGCTGTGCGCAAAAGCGCGGTCTTGAGGCCCGAGACGCTGAAATCGTGCGTTCCGGGAAGCCATGCCCTGGGAAGATCGAAAGCATGCGGGTTTCCGCCCTGGGACGTCTGCTGGATGGCGGGCCCTCCCGGATATCCAAGACCGAGCAAGCGTGCACCCTTGTCGAAGGCTTCGCCCGCGGCATCGTCCAGCGTCCTTCCGAGCACCTCGTACCGATTGTGCCCGTGCAAGAGCAGGATCTCGGTATGGCCCCCGGACACCAGCAGGCAGACTGCAGGAAACTCCGGGGTGACGAAAGCAGTGTCCTCTGGCGTTTGGAGCCAGTTCGCGTACACGTGAGCCTCAAGATGATTCACGGGGATCATCGGTTTGCCAAGGACGTATGCGTACGCCTTGGCAACATTCACCCCCACGAGGAGGGAACCGGCCAGCCCTGGCCCCTGGGTGAAGGCCACGGCATCGATGTCGTCGGTCGTCATTCCTGCCTCACCCAGCGCCGCCCGGACCACCGGCAGGATCGCCGTGACCTGCCCGCGCGCAGCCAACTCCGGCACGACACCACCGTGTGCACGATGCAGCTCGATCTGGGATGAGATCACGTTGGAATTCACCAGCCGGCCATCGGTGACGACGGCCGCGGCGGTCTCATCGCACGACGTTTCGATCCCGAGGATGTTCATGATCGACTACTTTCTTGACGGATTCAGGATTCTGCAGGCTCGTTCACGAAGCTTAACTTGTGATGCAGCCGGCGACGATGCTTTTCGATGCGCTTAAGGTACTCGGGATCCCTGAAGGACTCCGACCACATGACGAACGCATCCTCGTTGTTATCACTGTAGTATCGCGGGCGACGCCCCTGAATTGAAAAATCATACTTCCGGTACAGCGCTTGGGCACCGTAGTTGGTGACCCGGACCTCCAGCGTCAACCAAGTCGCCTTGCGACGGATGGACTCATCGATCAACTGCAGGAAGAGCAGTTCACCGAGCCCGCGACCCTGGTAGTCGGGCCGTACGCCGATCGTGGTGACATGGGCTTCGTCAAGCAGGTTCCACATTCCAGCGAACCCGATAATGGGTGGAGGGGTTCGCTTGGTGGAGCGATGTCCGAGCGGCCAGAAAGCGAACCGGCCGGATTTTCTGGAATCGCGCGGCTGCGTCTCGATCGACACGGCTGGCTGATCCTCGTCATCCGCCTGCGGATCGTCACGCAGGACGATGTAGTAGCTCTGGCTGGTGTTCCTGAGTTCGCGGCGGTAGGCCGAGATTGGCCAAGGATTGGTGAAGCAGAGCCGCTCAACGCCACTCACCTCTTCAACATCCTCCTGCGTCATCGGTTCGAGGATATACACCGCTCTGGCTGCCCTTGTCTCGCTCCCCGGATGTCGCCCGGACAGCCCTGCACGCTGGCGGAACCACGCAGGTTCAGTGCCATTCAGTAGTCGTATCCTACCCTATGGGGAAGCGACAAATGCCTCGCCTCTGCGGTACACTTTTTCACCGGTAGAGCCGGAGTGGCGAAATGGCAGACGCAGCGGACTCAAAATCCGCCGGGGCAACCCGTGGGAGTTCGAATCTCCCCTCCGGCACCAACAACGGTATCCTCATCTCCCTCAGCGGACATCTACCACCCCTTCCCCTCATAGTCCATGCACGTCAAGCAAGCCCTGACTGCGTTTGATGGCAGGCTTGGCCATCGCGCAACCCATAGGGCAGCCTCTGAATGCAGCTTGGGTACGTCGCGGCCCATGCCAGCGGACTTGCCTGCACCGCCGGCCCCCTGAAGACGATCGTCGGCTGGTTCCACTGGCGTGGCTCATCATCTATCTCGTCACAAGAGCCAATCTGGTATCTGAACAATGACCGCGCCCGTCTCCCGGATCACGTAGGAGAACTCGATACCCGACCATGGTTCGATCGGGCTGTCCGGTGCCGGGGATGAATAGGCATCGAAACCGACCGCTTCCGCCATTCGCTCCGACCGGAACAGGTGAAACCCGTCACTCACGACCAGAACTGTGTCGATATCGCGATCTGCGGCCACAGCCGCCGCGTTCTGCATGCTCGCCCAAGTGTCCCGTCCCATATTCTCCATCAGGATGGCGTCCGGCGGAACCCCGCAATCGATCAGGTACTGCTCACTCGTGCCCGCCTCGGTGTAGGCATCGCCCGGTTGATTCCCCCCGGTCACGATGATGACCGGCGCGAGCCCCTGACGGTACAGCTCCAGCGCATGGTCCAGGCGTGCCTCAAGCACCTCGCTCGGGTTGCCGTTGTACTGCGCCGCGCCCATGACCAGGATGGCGTCAACCGGCCGCGCGTCATCGTGCCGCGCCTCCCAATAGATGGCCCCCATGACTCCAAGGATCAGCAGCGGAACCAGGAGCAGCACTCCGGCGAGGGCCACAACCCATCGCCTGTGGCCACGGCGGGCATCGCCCTCATATCTCAGGTCCGTATAGCGCTCAAGAGAGGGATTCTCGTGGCGTGGATTTCTCCTGCGTCGACTGATAAACCCTCCACGGCTGGAGACTTGTTCAAGCTTTGATTGCTTAAGGACGGTGGGGATGCGACCAGTGCCGCGGCGATCTCGCATGGGCGCAAGCATGACATCCAGCATATCGGCCACGCAAGGAGCCAGGTGTGTATCGACGGGTATGGGAAACTTGACACGAGCAACGTCGGAAAGGATGCATCTATGCCCTGGTTCAATATCCGCAAACAGAATAAGGAAAAGGAGTCGCAGGAGTCATCAGCAACCGAGAAGACGGGGACTCCTAAGCCACCTGTCCGGTCTGCTGAAGCCACCCCTACCCTGCCACCACACATGCAACGCCTGGTCGGTGAACGAAGCAAGGCATGCCCCCAGCGGCATGCGTCGGTGGAGGAACGCCGGGCCGCCTACGACCGGAAGCGGCTTGCGATCCAGTACGACATCGAGCAGGGCTATCTCGCCACAAAACCCGAGAATCCCTGGACACACCGGATTGAGCTCCTCACGGAGGCTCTCGGCACCATCGAAGACGACCTCAAGGCCGAGAGCGAGGCCCCTCCGGCGTCCTTCTACCCGCTCCCCCCAACCCCAATCAGTGACATCACGATCGAACGGGGTCGCGGGATTGCTGTTTCGTTCACCATTGATGATCACCGGTTTGCCTTTGCTGAAACGCTTGACTGGGCCGAACGCGGGCACCGGGTATCGCAGCCGGAGTTCCGGGCAACGGTCGGCGACATTGAGAACCTGGTCCCTGCAGAGACGCCCCCACAGCTGCGAGAGCCGCTGAAGCAGCATCTCACTGACAGCCTGGCGGTCTTTGCCACGGATCTCAGGGATCGCGCGCTGGACAAGGAGCCGATGCCTACCAGCGCCACACTGGCTGACCTCGCCGGACTGTGCAAGGTTTGCGGGGGTTGGGCGGACTGGCGCGGACGGTGTGACGCCTGTACGAATCGCAAGGCGCGAGAACAGTCGCTCCGCCTGGAACAAACCCGGCTGCTGCGCGAACGTGCCAACGAGTCGGAGGAGCGTCACCGCAGGGCCGAACGTCTTCCGATCGCAAGACGCCGCATGGCCGATCTGGAAGCCGAGATCGCGGCCTTTGAGCGCTCGTTACGCGAGGAGACATAGAGGAGAACGCTCGTCCCTGCACTGGCACGGTGAGCCCTCGGGGCCAACCCGTACTGACGCTGCTACAATCGATGGCAGGACATTGCCCCTCCGACGCTCTCGCCCACCAGGAGTTACGCCGAAACGCTCCTAGGGCGACATCCGGATGCTGGCCAGCTTGCAGGCTGCCCGGAACATGACGTTGAACTCGAGACCATCCGCCGGCTGGAAGGCGATTGCCCGCTCACCTGCGCGCTTCACACCTGGCAGCAGCTCTGCCTGATTCGCACGCGCCTGGTGATCGAACTCCATCTCGACGGTCACGCCGTTCGCGAGGACATAGGGTCTCGCGCCGGGAATCCTCCCCATCGCGCGCTGCGCTCCTTCCCGGATTGACTGCTGCGCCTTCTCCGGCTGCTGGTGCATGGCCGCGAAGGTGGAGATCCCCTGCTTCACCACCACGCCCTCGACCTGCTCCCCGAGGAGTTCCTGCGTCTGGGCAACAGCTTTCTCATCGCCCGTGACCAGTACAACCGGGACACCAAAGTGACCGGCGATGGCTGCGTTGATACCGAACTCCTCAGTAGAGACACCGTTGAAGCGAACATCGTTCAGCCAGCCGGACCAGGTATGCGCGAGGGGCGCCTGCGGCGTGCCAGCCTTGGCGTGATGCCCCGTATAGAACACCCCGCTGATGCCCTCCAGCTCGACACCCTGCATCATCCCGAAGAACTTGTCGTTGCCGGAGATGAATTGGGCTTCCGTGTGGAGTTCCTCCGCGATCAGGTTGCGCATGCCGTCATGACTGTCATTGACAATCACCTCGGTTGCCCCTCCCGCCAGTGCCCCCTCAATCGCCGCGTTAACCTCGCGGGTCATTCGAAGCCGGGCACGCTCGTATTCCGTCTGGTTTGCTGGCTCTCCGGCTCCTGCACCCTCGGGCGGTGTGACATGCACCCACGAGGAAACACCACAGGTTCCTTCCATATCCGCAGAGATGAGGATCTTCATCTGTTTCCCTCCCCTCCGAAACACCGCCGGATCTGTATGCGCATCTACACAAGCGGGTAGCAAAAAACGGGCAGGGAGAAGGACTCTCGTCCTCTCACGCTACCCGTTCTGGTTGGTGCATAACGCGATGCCAGTAACCAGTGAAATCAATCGCCGAAAAAGATCGGCAGATTACTTCGCCTGATTACGACGGCGCCGCCGCTCGGCCTTACGCTGCTTGGCGCGCTCTTCTTCCTGAACGCTGATGAAGCGCAGCCCACGTCGGTGCTCCCGGATGATCCCGGAGCGCTCGATTCCCTTGTTGAATCGGCGGAGCAGCTGCTCAAAGCCTTCGTTGTCTCGAATCTCAACACGCATAAATGCTTATCACCACCTTCAAGCGCGTGTAATGACAAAACTGTCGGCTTCGTGTCCTGCGTGCCACGTAGGGCGCGACAACACGAATGGGTACAAATTGACCCGATGTCCAAGTATACGCCAAAAAACATCATCGCTCCCACCTGCCGTGCCAGGCCGTATGATGGAGGTCATTTCGTTGAGCAACCATCATCACTGGAGCCATCGCCGATGCAGACAACCACCGCCATATCCGTTATCCCGGGAGTGCCCGAATCCCTCAAGCGCATTGAGGTTGTGGTCCCCGAGCCCGGGCCAATGGAAGTGCTGGTCGACGTGATTCGCTGCGGCATCTGCGGCACCGACCGGGAGATTATCGAGGGGCACATCGGCCTCCCACCCCAGAACCAGCAGCATATTGTGCTCGGGCACGAGGTACTCGGCCGAGTTCATGCCGCAGGGAGCGGCGTGACTGACCTCCATCCCGGCGATCTGGTCACCGCCACCGTCCGCCGGCCGGACAGATGCCCCTCCTGCCAGGCAGGACAGCCGGACATGTGCCAGTGGCAGCAATACACGGAGCACGGCATCAAGGGCAGGAACGGTTTCCTCGCCGGGAAGTTCATCACCGAGCGGACCTACGTCATCCCGGTCGACGCTCATCTCGAGGAAACGGGGGTTCTCATCGAGCCCCTCACCGTAGTGGAGAAGGCCGTCCGGCAGGCGATGCTGATCCAGCGCCGCATGGCTGTCTGGGAGCCGCGTACCGCGATCGTGGCCGGGGCGGGACCAATCGGCATCCTCGGGACACTTCTCCTGCGCTCGCTTGGGCTGGTGGTCTATACCGTCGCCAGAACACCGGCGCCAAACATACATTCCGATGTCGTGAGGCGCGCAGGAGCGCACTATGTCTCGACCCGGGAAGAAACGATCACCGCGCTTGCCCAGCGGCTGGGGAACGTCGACATCATACTGGAGAGTACCGGTGCGAGCGTGGTGGCCTTCGAGGCCATGGCCGCGCTTGGCATCAACGGTGTGCTCGTCCTCCTGAGCGTCACCGACACCGCTACCATGATGAAAGTGTCCACCGGCAGGATCAACAACGGGTTGGTCGGCGGCAACAAGGTGGTGGTTGGATCGGTCAACTCGGGGATCGAGGACTTCGAGGCTGCGGTGTCCCGTCTCGATCGCTTCAACCAGCTTTGGCCGGGCCTCGCCGCGTCGATCATCACCCATCGCATTCCGTTCAACGACGATCTCAGCAGTGTGCTGCACGAGCCAAAGGATGCGATCAAGGTCGTCATCGAGTTCGGCGTCTAACGGAGACGCAACGAGATCCGAAACAGAGCACTCCGCTGAGCCAGGATCCTTATCGTCCCCGTGATCGCAGCATCTACCCCCGGAGGGGCGCCGCACCTACAGCGAATGCATTGACGGACTTGGAGCTACGTATGTTGGGCAGGTCTTGGCGGGCATCCAGACAGGAACGCGCTCAGAGCAGACTGTCCCGGATCGCCACGGTAGTGGCCTGGACCCTGTTCGTGACGCCTAACTTCGCGAAGAGATTACTCACATGGGTCGTCACCGTCCGTCGGCTGACAAAGAGTGTCTCAGCAATCTCCCGGTCGGAACTTCCATGAGCCAACAGACGCAGCACCTCCAGCTCCCGGGGCGAGAGCCGGGACTCGACCCCGGATGGAGCCTTCTCACGCTGCTTGGGTGAAACCGATGCTGGCAGATCGAAGGCGAGCACCTCATCCACCATCGCCTCCTCACTCAGGGAGTGACCCTCCCGCCATGCTGCTGCCAACTCGCACTCCCCAAGTCCCTGCCGGATGGTTTCTAACCGACGCTCATCGAGGTAAAGTGGCTTCCCCTTCGGCCGAGGGACCCCGTTCCGATCGAGCAAGGTGTCCGCCATGCCGAGGAAACGTGCGGACTGCACCAGCTCTCCGACTTCAAGGGAGAGACAGGCAAAGGCATCAAGACAAAGCGTGGCCCCATACTGCATCTCGGATAGTAGGCCGACTCGCTGGAAAGCGACAATGCTTTCCCGAAGCAGGCCGAGTGCCTGGCCAAGCTGTCCGCGCTCGAGGGCCAGGCACCCCAAGCCTAACAGCGCGCCAGCCTCGCCATGCTCGTAGCTGGTTTGGCGGCATATCTCCAGGGACTCCTGCAAGCAGGTCTCTGAAGCGGCGAGGTCACCCTCGCGTCGCAGGACTTCGCCGAATACCGCGAGTGCACTTGGGAGCAGGTGTCGATCCCCGACTTCCCTCGCGATCGCAATGCTCTCCCGCAAGTACCGAGATGCGCTGACCGTGTCATCCTCCCGTCGTGCGAGTACACCAAGATGGGCCAGAACATTGGCGAGACATGGGCGATCCCCAGTGGTCCGACTTAGCCGGAGGGCTTCCTGCAGATGCGCCGCAGACGCCTCATGCTGATTACGCACCAAATAGACCCGCCCCAGTAGGTCGTGAGCACTGGCCATGCCTTTCTGATCGCCCACTGTTTCAGCAAGGCGGAGACCTTCTTGGTGATGCTCAAGTGCCTCATCAGTCTGGCCGCGGTCCATGAGCGCCCAGCCCAGGCTGAGCAGCACACGACCGGCGTTCACGAGGTCATCGACTTCTCGGAAGTTGGCAAGAGCCTCCTCGCCTGCCTCCGCTGCTTGGTAGGTGTCTCCCTGCCTCCGCGCAAGGTGGCAGAGACTGTGTAACGCGTGTGCCCGGGTCACGGAGCAAGCACTCGCACACGCGTGTGCAAGTAATGACTCGAGTGTCGCGCGGGCTTCAATGCCATGCGTCTGATTGGTGCGGAATGGCCAAATCGCCACCGCAAGCACCATTGCCGCCTCAAGCCGCTCCTGCTGCGTCAGCCACGCCAGCACGGCGCGGAGGTTGTCACGCTCCGTTTCCAGGTGATCGAGCAGCGTGATCAGTCGCGCGTCACGCTTGGCCGGTTCCGCATCGTTCACCCTTTCCTGCAGCGACGTAACTGCCCGGACGAAGTACGCTGCATGCGCATCGCGAGCCGACTGCTCTTCGCCACGTGCAACCAGGCGCTCAAGTCCGTACTCCCGGAGGCTCTCGAGATAGCGAAAGCGTCGAGCATCAGGAGTATCGGTCACGGATCGAAGCAGGCTGTGATCCACCAGCATCCCCAGCAACTCAATGACTGGTATCTTGCTATCCCCCTCCGCTGCTACCGCCTCGGCCGCTTCCAGCCTGAACCCACCGATGAAGACCGCCAGCCACCGGAAGAGCGTTTGCTCCTCTGGCGTCAGCAGGTCGTAGCTCCAGGCGATAGCATCGCGCATTGTTCGCTGTCGAGCAGGCGCATCACGCGGCCCGCCGGTCAGGAGTGGCAGGCGCTGCTCCATTCGGGCCAGGAGTACCTCCGGGGGAAGTATCCATATGCGAGCTGCGGCGAGCTCGATCGCCAGTGGCAACCCATCCAGATGGCCGACGAGCATCGCAACAGCGTCGCTGTTCGACTCCGTCAGGGTGAATTCAGGATCTGCCGATCGGGTCCGATCAAGGAAGAAGGCGACCGCCTCCGTTCGGGCCAGCTTGTCCGGCGATGACCCGGCCGCTGTCTCGGGCAGCTGGAGCGGCCCAACCGGGAAGAGATACTCGGCAGCCAGACGGAGCCGCACGCGGCTGGTGGCCAGGACTTTGAGCGATGGGCATGCGGCCAGGAGCGCGGCGATGTCCGGAGCGGCCTCGACGACCTGTTCGAGGTTGTCAAGGACGAGCAAAGGATTCGGACGGCCCAGCACTGTGGCAAGGATTTCCTCCAGCGGGCGGTCGCCAGTGCCTTGTGCACCCCGGCAGCACCGGCAATGGTAGATAAGACAAGCACAGCGTCACGTACGGGCGATAGATCGACGAAGAGCACTCCTGCGAGGAAGCGGTCCACCAGGACCTGGGCTACTTCAAGGGCGAGCCGGGTCTTGCCCACACCGCCGGGATCGGTGAGCGTGACGAGCCGCACGTCGTCCCGGTGCAGGAGGTCGATGACCTCCCAGATCTCCCGCTGTCGCCCAATTAATGGGGTGGCCAGCGTGGGCAACTTGGACGGGGAGCTGTGCTCCTGTGAATCTTTGGGCACGAGGTTCCGAGCGGCGAGGAGGGCAGCCCAGTCGGCTCCCTCTAGGCTGAGGCCGTCGGCGAGCAGTCGCACTGTCTCTAGGCGGGGCGCCGTCCGGGCACCACGCTCCAAATCACTGATCCCCCGCATGCTCAGCCCAGCCCGCTCGGCCAGTTCCTCCTGCGACAACCCCGCCGCCAGGCGGTAAGACCGCAACAGTCGTCCGAATGATGAGCTCTCGCGCGTGCCCATGACGTTCCTGCGCCTACAGCAGCCACATTTTCATCTTCCCGTTCCCACCTTAGCAGCGACAGTCCGGGATGTCACCTCCCCATGCGATGCTGGAAGGCTCAATTGCGGGCGTGATGCGTAGGGGATGCGTGCGCAATGCCGGTAGCAGCGAGCACGAGTCGGAGGCAAGATGTGGGTAGTCACTCGCACTTAGCTCAAGGAGCCGAACATGATGGACCCCAACTTTCTGCACGCGACTCTCCTCTCCTACCAGGTCTCTCAAAAGAAGCGAGAGTGGCACCTTGAACGTGAGATGGTCGTCTATAAGCCAGTGAACACAGAGTCGCGTCGTTCATGGGCGATGGCAGTGCGCCGCTGGACCGGAACAACTCTTGTCCTGCTAGGCGAGCGCCTGCGAGGGACATCAGCATTCGCGCATCCCGAAGGTCTCGCCGATTCCGTTAGCACCCGCTGAATGGACAGAAGAGTCGGTAGCATCGGAGCATGAATGAGCGGTTGCGACTAGCGTCACCACTCCTCCTGCTCCTTCGACCCTGGGCCCCGTCATTTCAAGACGCTCTTGCTCCCGGTCAGTGACGGTTGCATATCCGCTCTCGGCCCGGCAGCCCACGTAACCAGCCCCTGGTACCTTCCCGACCCAGTATCGTCCGCCTCAGGCTCGACGCTGACAAGACCAGCGGCCGGTGTAGCACAGGGACAACCGGGGCGGCGCGCGGGTGGACCAATGAGTCCGTTATTGAGGAGAAGTGACGATGGACCAGATTTGCCTGGCACTCCCCATTCTGTCCAACAAGACCGATGCAGTGCGAGAGTTTATGCGGGAGCTGGAGGAGGAGCGCAAGGCAGACTACGACCGATCCGAACGACGCATCGGCATTCCCAAGGAGGTCTGGTTCCTGGCCTCGCTCCCGATCGGTGATCACCTGATCGCATACATGGAGAGCCAGGACTTCGCGCGGACGCTGGAGATGTTCGTCGGGTCGCAGGACAACTTTGACCTGTGGTGCAAACGCCGCCTGGCCGAGGCAACAGGGCTGGACATGAACAACCCGCCGGCTGACATGACGTTGCCCGAGCTGCTCTCCAGTTACCGGGCCTGAGTAAGGGCCGTTGTCGCGCCCCCCGCAGAGCTTCGTATCTTTTGCCGTCATCGTCCGGCGCGGCCCACGTGGGTCCCAAACAATGGTTCATTTTGCAGTAGCGTGAACGTGGGGATACGGTAGACAGGAGGCACCCATGAAGCGGAAGCTCTACACACTTTTAGCAGCAGGCATCATGACGGTATCAGTGGCAGGGGCCGTTAGCGCAGCCCCAAACGACCGGTCGAGTGAGGTCGGCCATTGCTCGGTGCTCTATGGCCAGCTTTGAGAACGAGATGATGTATCGCACACTGTCCAGATATTCAGTTCTCCTCCGGGCGCCTTCTTCAGCGAGGCGGCGAAAATCAAGGGCGGTGAGAACTGCCTTCACCGATAGCCAAGCAAATGCGAGAAGCCGCGGCAAGCCGAGGGCGACGTAGCCCACCAGCAGACATGACGTTGCCGGAACTGCGGTCCAGCCACCATGCCTGATTCTGTTTCATCTGCTGGCAAGAGTCGCCCTCTCCGGATCGTCCTGCTGCAATTGTCAGCTGGTGTCGCGTCTGTCGGCGCTAATGATGGTTTTGGATACTGACCGGCTGCCATGCAGCACCGCGGTGCAATGAAAGGAACGCTGATGATGTCCATCGAGGAGAACAAGGCCCTGGTGCGCCGTTGGATTGAGCTGTGGGACACAAGTGATCTCAGTGAGATCGGCAACTTTGTGACAAAGGACTATGTCCGCCATGATCCCAATACTCCCGAGGTCCGCGGTCCCGATGCCGAACAACGACTCGTCGCGATGTACCGCGCAGCCTTCCCCGATCTGCGTTTTACAATCGAGCATCTGGTAGCCGAAGGCGACATGGTGCTCGCCCGCCTAACCGCGCGGGGGACGCACCAAGGGGAGCTGATGGGTATCGCGCCAACCGGCAAGCAGATTGAGGTGGCCGCGATGGAGCTGTATCGGCTAACCGACGGCAAAATTGCCGAACAGTGGGTCACCATGGACGCGCTCGGACTCCTCAGCAGCTCGGTGCTATCCCCGGTCCTGGGCCGGAAGAGCACTAGAACAAGCGTTGTCGTTGGAATGGCACCTGTGTTCCCCTGGACAGGAGCCGTCCCATGGTTGACCTATCAATCTCATGCGAGGGCGTGTTTGGCCTGACGTGGCCGGACTGGAAGCGGTTGGTGCATACGGTCGAGGGCCGGGGCTTTGCCGGCCTTTATCTCTCTGATCACTTCGTCATGATCGCACCGCCCGACTACCCCTCACTGGAGCTCATCGTTGCGCTAACCTATCTCGCCGATCACACCAAACGGGTCCGGTTCGGGCCTATGGTCTCCCCACTCTCGTTTCGCAATCCGGTGAGGCTGGCCCGGCAGGCGGCTGTGCTCGACAACCTCGGTGGCGGTCGCATGGTGCTCGGTCTGGGAACGGGCTGGATGGAGCGCGAGCACGAGATGTTCGGCTATGAGCTGGGCAATCTGCCGACACGCTTCGCCCGCCTGGAGGAGGGGCTGGAGGTCATCAGCCGCCTGCTTCGCTCCGAAGAGCCCGTCAGCTTCGACGGGCGCTTCTTCCGGCTGCAGGAAGCGATGCTACCTGGCCCACGGCAATCTGGTGGTCCGCCGATCCTGATCGGCGGCAGCGGGCCCAAGCGAACGTTGCCTCTGGTTGCCCGGTTCGCCGACATCTGGAACGCCCATGTGGTTGGTCCGGAGCAGATACGTGAGCGCTCAGCGCTGCTGGAGGCATTGCTGGAAGCGGAGGGCCGTAAGCCGGAGGACGTGCGCCGGACGTTGAACGTGCCGGTGCTCTGTTGGCGTACAGCCGAGGAACTGGAGGCCCGTTTAGCCGGTGTGCGGCGCTTCCCGCCGTGGAGGCATCTGTCGGTCGAGGAGCAAGTGGAGAAGCTGCGAGCCTGGCCGACGCTCGTCGGGACG
>JAUJLY010000294.1 GCA_030447145.1 Thermomicrobiales bacterium | reverse complement strand
CCTCCCAGTTGGAGATAATCCCGAGCCGATATCCATTGGCACGAAAGTGCTTCAATGTTCCCACCGTCTCCTCGAAGAGCGCATAGCCGGCTGGCGAGCTAAGCAGTTGAAGGAGCCCTTGGGCCAACCTGCGTGCATCCGTGGCGGCGAGAAAGTCGAGAAAGAAGCCATGGTACGTTTCATACCAGAATCGTTGAGACTCCGCCGCCGGGAAGGTAAACGGCAGCATCTGTTGGGTTCGCGCTGCCACTCGTGTGTCGATACGGGCGGCAAGACCGTCCACTAGTGCTGCCGGGAGATCGACGCCCAGATCGTGGCTTACCCCTGTCAGCAAGTCTCCGTATGGACGGCGCGGCCGAAGAAGTGTCTCACCAACGTCAAAGAAGATTGCACTCGGCCGCTTGCCTTCACTATTCACTCCCCTTGACCCTTGCGCTTGGACCTTGATGCTTTGTCTGACGTCGATGGACCACGGACGCACAGGAGCGTAGCGGTACCCACTTATTTCACGTCCATTTCATGAAGCAGGTTTGCCATCTCAATGGCCGTCATCGCGGCCTCGAACCCCTTGTTGCCAGCCTTGGTGCCGGCGCGCTCGATAGCCTGTTCGATCGTCTCCGTGGTGAGCACCCCGAAGGCAATCGGCACCCCGGTTTGGAGCGACACCTGGGCAATGCCCTTCGCGGCCTCGCCAGCGACATAGTCGAAGTGGGGCGTCGAACCGCGGATCACCACGCCGAGACAGATCACGGCATCGAAACGCCCGCTCTGGGCAAGTTTTTTCGCAACGAGGGGAATCTCGAACGCTCCTGGGCACCAGGCGGTCGAGATGTTCTCCGCGGCCACCTCATGGCGCCGAAGCGCATCGAGTGCGCCTTCCAGCAATTTGCCGCCAATGAACTCATTGAACCGGCTAATGACGATCCCAAATCGTCGGTCACGACCGGTCAACATTCCTTCGATCACGGTAATGTCCTGATGCATCGAGGTTCCTTTCATAGCGTCACGAGGTTCCCGCTCTCGGCGGGGGTATCCAGCAGGTGGCCGAGCTTGTGGCGCTTCGTGTGCAGATAGCGTCGATTGTCCGGACCCGCCGCTGCGATAAGGGGTACTCGCTCCAAAACTTTGATCCCGTGTGCCTCCAATCCCGCGACCTTACGGGGATTGTTCGTGAGCAACCGGATCCGCCGGACCCCCAGGTCATGCAGCATCTGCGCTCCAGGCCCATAGGTCCGGAGATCCGCCGGGAATCCGAGTCGCTCGTTCGCCTCGACGGTGTCCAGCCCCTGGTCCTGCAAGCGGTAGGCGCGAAGCTTGTTCGACAATCCGATACCGCGTCCCTCCTGTCGCATGTAGAGGATGACACCGCGCCCTTCGGCCGCGATCTGCTCCATCGCCATCCGAAGCTGGTCACCGCAATCACATCGGCTGGAGCCGAAGACATCTCCTGTCAAGCACTCCGAATGGAAGCGAACCAGCACCGGGTCGGCACCGGTGATATCCCCCATCGTGAGTGCGAGGTCAGGATCGGAGTAGAACGGGTTATCGTAGGCGGTGACCCCAAAGTCGCCATATCGGGTGGGCAGCCGGGTTACTGAACCTCGCTGGACGTCTGGCACCAAGTCCTGCCGATACGCGATGAGATCGGCGACGGTGACAATCCCGATACCGTGCGTTTCGGCGAATCGCTCCAGATCCGGCATCCGGGCCATGGATCCATCCTCGGCCATGATCTCGCAGATCGCTGCCGCAGGCTCCAATCCGGCCAGACACATCAGGTCGACCGATGCCTCGGTCTGACCCGTGCGGGCAAGCACCCCCATGGGATGAGCCCGCAAGGGAAAGACGTGGCCGGGCCGCGCTACATCCGCAGCGGTGGTATCGGGGTGAGCCAATACCTGGATGGTGCGCGCGCGGTCGTGCGCCGAGATCCCGGTAGTCACCCCGGTACGCGCCTCAACCGAGACCGTAAAGGCGGTTCCAAAGCCCGACGAGTTCTCGTGCGCGGGAACCATCAGAGGCAAGTGCAATGCGTCAAGCCGTTCTCCGCTCATCGCGACGCACAGCAGTCCACGCCCGTGGCGGGTCATGAAATTCACGGCATCCGAGGTGGCAAACTGCGCTCCGATCGCGAGATCGCCCTCGTTTTCGCGATCCTCATCGTCCACGATAATCACAAATTTGCCCTGCTGGAGATCAGCGATAGCCTGCTGAATTGAAAGATGGTGCACGGTTGTTTCCTGTCTATGGGGAATGCAAGAGATGTATCAGGCGAAACCGCTGCGGCGCAGGAGGCCCATGGTGCTGTCTGCGCCCGGGATCGCCCCAATCAGTCGCTCGACATACTTGGCGATCACATCGGTTTCGATATTGAGTCGATCGCCCGGGCGTTTGCCTGGCAGGGTGATCGACTGCTGGGTGTGATACACGAGTGACACCTCAACACCATCTGGCCACAGGCGCATCACGGTCAGGCTGGCGCCGTCAACCGTGATGAATCCCCGTTCGACAACATAGCGCAGCAGCTCCGCAGGCAACGCCAGCCGAACCAGGATCGATGTTCCCTCGCCGATCAAGCTAACGACTCGCGCCATGCCGTCGATGTGCCCCTGAACGTAGTGGCCACCAAACCGCTGCCCGATTCCGACCGACCGCTCCAGATTGACTCCATCTCCAATGCGGACGCTGCCGAGGTTACTCAAGCGGAGTGTGACCGGTTGCAGGTCGGCGGTGAAGCCGTCGTCAAAGAGCTCGGAGACAGTGAGGCAGACACCATTGACGGCGATGCTGTCACCGATGCGCGTTCCCTCCAGCACCTTCTGGCAACGGATGCGGAACGGTGACGCACCAGTTTGGGAGATACGTTGTACGGACCCTATTTCCTCGATAATGCCGGTAAACATGTCAGGCCACATCCTCCCTGACTCTGGGTGAGGCAAGTGCCCCTTCGAGCAGGACGTCCTCATCGAGGACGGTCAGCCGCACATCCGACAGGCGCTGCGCCTCAGCCATGGATTCATATCCTCGCCCGCCCACGGGTCCTGGCGCAGCTGAACCCCCGATGATGACCGGCGCCACAAACGCTGCCACCCTGTCGACCAGTCCCGCGTCGAAGAAGGCGCCAAGCAGTTGACTACCGCCTTCGATGAGAATCTCGTTGCACCCGCGGGCACCGAGTTCGACCAGCAGATCATCAAGATCGACGCGAGGTCCTTCGCCGCACACAACCTGCTCGACTCCTCGTTCGGCCAGTTCACTCGTCCATGACGGGGCTGTTGCCCGCGTGGTGGCGGCGAGCGTCTGGCCAGGTAGATCAGGGTTATAGACATTGGAGTCAGGCGACGTACTGCCCCGCCCATCGATCACGACCCGCAGTGGATGATGGGAGCCGCCGTCACTGGTAAACTCCTCGGGCAGACGCGTGGTCAGGGTCGGGTTGTCGGCACGCACTGTTCCGGTACCGACGAGCACCGCGTCGGTCTGATCGCGAAAGACATGCGCTTGGCGACGGGCGGCTTGCCCGGTGATCCATTGGCTCTCCCCCGTGCGGGTGGCGATCCGCCCATCCAGGGTCATGGCATACTTGGCCCGCACCAGTGGACGCCCGGTACGTACCCGGGTGAAAAAGCCGGCGTGGAGCTCCGCTGCTTCGCGCTCGCACACCCCCATCTCGACCGAGACGCCTCCCGCCCGGAGACCTTGGGCTCCCTTCCCCTGGACCTCCGGGAAAGGATCTTCCACAGCGATGACACACCGGGCGATGCCAGCCTGGAGAATGGCATCCACGCACGGCGGTGTTCGGCCTTGATGGCAGCATGGTTCCAGGGTCACGTAGAGCGTGGCCCCCCGTGCTCGATCGCCGGCCTCCTGGAGTGCCACGATCTCTGCATGGGCGCTACCGACAGGCTGTGTCCAACCGCGTCCTGCGATGCCATCGGCATCGACAACAACTGCACCAACCGATGGGTTCGGCGAGGACCGGCCAAGGGCATACCGCCCGAGTTCCAAGGCCTCCTTCATGAAGTGCATATCGGATTGCTGGTGCATCTGGTGGCTCCGGACGTGGCTTGCGAGAATCTGAACAACAAAAAAACCCGAGGCAAACGAGCCTCGGGCGATGGAATTATTGCACCTGGATCAACACGTAGACGACCACGCAGACCCACCACGGGTATGGTGCTCCTCTTGTATCGTCTGGTACGCCTTCTTCCATCCGGACTATACCGTCGGCCCTGGAGTCTCACCAGATCTGCACCATACATGGCGCTCGCGGGCTGTACCGCCGATCGGGAATTGGGAATCCCTTCCCTCACCCTGCCCTAAAGGCTGCT
>JAUJLY010000293.1 GCA_030447145.1 Thermomicrobiales bacterium | reverse complement strand
ACCATTGGCGCCAACCGACCCTCCACTAGCCACGGAGCAACCCCAAACCAACCCGTCTTTCCCAACAATACCGCCTATCCCAACAATACCGCCTATCCCGACAATACCGCCTATCCCGACAATACCGCCTATCCCGACAATACCGCCCCTGGGGTAGCCGATCACTGAGCGAACAACCGATGCAATGAAGCGCCGCCAAGTATGGTGATCAGCGGGTCGCATGCTGGGCCTCCCGGTCGAGACGAGCGTTGAGTGCGCGAACTGCCTGCACCAGTTGGGGACGACGCTGGAGGATGACCCAAACATCGGGGGGCAGGTGCTTCGCTGAGACGTATAGCCGGTCTTGCGGGACACCTAGGATGCTCGCCGTCCGCGCAATCGTTTCCGGTGCGGTCATCCGCCGCTGCCCATGGACGACGTTCCATATGTAGCTATGGCTCTTGCCCATCGCCACGGCGAACGCATGAACGCTCATTCCGATCTCGGCCAATCGCTGGCTGATGAGGTCGGCCTGAGATGGAACGACGGCATGGGTCGGCTCAATGGTCTCGGTCTGTTTGCCAGTCTCATCGATGGTGGTGACGAGGATATTGCCATTCGGCAGTTGCCTACGGGTAACGAGCCCGCCTTCCAGTCGTTGAAGCTTGATCCCCCGAATCGCATACGGGTTGTTCTTGAGTCGCTTGCTCTTCGGGACATCGCAGAGATGCTGGTATCGACGTGGCATGGGAATACTCCTTCGCGCCTGCGCGCGAGCATTTACTGGACTGCATGCGGTAGCTACGGTGCCTTTCGGGTCGATCATCCTGAGAACCCCTTCTGCGCCTTTTGCGCCTTTTGCGCTAGTGGATTGAGACGGATGATTTTTGATGGACGACCACCGGTACGCTCAGTGGATATCTGAATAAATCCGTTCGATTCCAGACGCTCCAGCGGTTCATCGAGGTCAGTGATCTTCTTGAATCGCTTGCGCTTGCGTAGGCGGTTGTGAAGGTCGCGACGACTGACGGTGAACGGTTTCTGTCCAGCGTCAACTGCCATAACTTCGAGCTCCTCAAGGACAATCTGGGCAGCGGTGAGAGCGCTGCCATCATCACCGGCAAGGGCGTCAAAGAACATCAGGGCGTGCTCGGTGAAGTACTCCGCCACCGCAATGGCTGCCTTCATCGTGGTGTCGCTGATCGCATGGTCCTGGGGCGTGTGTCCTTCAGGGGTGTCGATGACATGCAGGAGGCCGGCAATCCGGGCGGCGGCACCGGCGAGCTTGGCTGCCCAGTCCGTGATGTCTGCGAGAGGTCCGTGCTTTCCCAGCGCGAGCTCAATGTCCTCGCGGAACTCGACGTGCTCCTGATGCGCTGCGGCTGAGAGTCGAAGTCGATGAGGGATCGGGTAGCCGTCATGAGGGTCACGGGTTGCTGGCTCCATCTCAAGAAGACGAGTGATGCACTGGACCCATGACGCGGTAATGTCCGCTGACAATGGAGGCGCACTAACTGCTCTTCGGCCGAGATTGCTTTCCGGCATGCTGACGAGGAAGCGAGCCGCTGCCCCTTTGCCAGTGAATCCGGGAATCTTTCCCAGCTCCCTTGCTATCTCTGGTTGTGCTGCAATGCAGATTGTCAACGCTGGACGGGGAACCGTCTCACCGATACGTCCTTGTCGATCAACGCGGACATCGTCCCCGGCGTGAGCCTTGAGCATGGTATCGAGCGCGGGCATATCGCTGTACCGGCCCCCGATGTTGCCGAAGAACCCTCCCTCTGCACTCATCACCGCGAGAGCCCCGTCCTGCTCCGCGAGCAAGCCAGCCAACCGCTCTGCAGTTACGTCATCGGCAACGATCTGGGTTATTCGTGGAGGACCATCAGTTGCAAGCTCACGGGCAAGGGCCTCTGCCTGGATGGACAGCTCGTCTATGTTGATCGGCGAAGTGTCCTTGCTGTGTCTCTTCTCCGGTGCGGCAAGGGTCGCTTCCATCGCTTTGAGCTTCGCCTCGTGGACGCGTCTTCGAGACTCCCAGACAGCTCGCTCCTTGCGCTCGTCGGGATTGCGTTCGCGTTCCCATTCCAGAATGGGTGACGTGCTCTTCCGGAATACTGTGGACTTTCGGCTGCCGCTCTGCAGAAGAGTCAGCAAGTAGAGGTGAACGGGCTCGACATAGTCGGGCTCGACTTCCACTTCAAACTTTCCGCCTGCTGCTGCACTCAAAGTTCCGAGTGCCACGGTCGCGGGGAGATCAATCGGCGTTTGTGCAGAAACTGAAAGAGCCTGTACAAAAGGCGCAAAAGGTGCCAGTGCATCGAGGGGGAATGGCGGGCGCTTGAGGTCATCGAGTGGCGTTGGCGCTTTCCATTCCTCTAGCGGTTCGTTCTCGGTAGCGTCGTGGTGTCCGTTCTCGCCATATACCTTCTGGGTCAGATCGAGAATATTGTTGGCAGAAGCGCTCATGCCATCTCCCGCCCGTAGTAATTGGCAAGGAGTGCGACCTGATCCCGGAAGAGTTCGAGCCCAAACACCAGGCCGATGAGTGTGTAGATGTCGCCGGACCTGTTGCACTTCCCGAAGCACGTCCAGCCACTGTCCGGGTAGACAATGAAGCTCGGCGTTCGTTCCTCATGCAGGGGACAGGTGCCCCTCCATCGATCACCGGCACGCTGCAGCCGTGTCGTCAGCACCTGATCGCTGATAAATCTCTCAAGGGGGACGGCACGTTTGAGGCCCTGGGCGAGTCGCACGAGATCGTTTGAGCGGTCGCGGTCGGGCCAGCGAATCTTGACGGTCAGATGGGTGCGGTATCGCTCGATCCGGCGGTCAATGTGGTCGAGCTTGTGCTGGTAGAATGCTGCATCGTGCTCGGTCACAGCGTCGATCAGCAGGATCTGATAGCGCCCGCGCTCGTCCTTAAGCTGACTTGGGGAGAGCCCAAGGAACTCATCAGGCTGCGGTCCTGTGAGACTCCAACCGTCGGGTAGTGCGGGCTCAGCACGTGGGATGTAGACTGTAGGTGCAAACATCTTCAAGGTCCTTTCGAAGCGTCCTCCATATGGGCTACCACTCCCGGAGGACGTCTCGACGTTAAGCCGCGTCGCTGGCTTCGGCGGTGTCAGGGGTCAGGCCGAGCATGCGGTCCACGACCGCTTTGGGGAATCGGTAGGTTCGACCGATCTTGAGTGGGGTGACCGGCAGGGTGCCGGCTTGTGCCATCTCGTGGGTCTTGGTGTATGAGATGTCGTGGAGTGCGGCATACTCGGCGAGGCTGTAGGTCGCGCGCTCCAGATCGGAGCGCTTGGACATCGTCGATTGAGAAACGGTCTGCATGACGAATATCTCCGCGGTAAGGCGTTTGGACCCGGCGTAGAGGTCTCTCTACCGAGTATTCACGCTGTGCCACGGAGGGCGGAGGGGTAAATTCCGCGACATTTACCCCATACCTACTTCGGTGAGCGCCCCCGTTTTCGTCCGTATTTGCGCATGGCGTGCTTGAGCGTATCGAGGTTGTAGCCGTCACGCCGCGCGATCTCGGGAAGCGATGCGCCGGCCTCGATTGAGGCCCTAACCTTCGCCCAAGGGGTCTGGTGAGGTGCTAATTCTCGGCGTTGATCGGCGATAGCCGATGCATCACGGCGCAGATCGTCAGCCGTCACACCAACAGGTGGGCGAAGGACAAGATTCTCCAGCACATGAGCCGCCAATGAGGGATCAGCAAAGGCACGTAGAAGAGTGGTCGTTGGCGCTGGTGATTCCCAGCGAGGGTGAAACTCAGGGAAGTATTCCGCAACGCTCTTCCTCAAGTTGCAGGGATCACCAGCTGCGAGTGCCGCAAACCAAAACGGCATCGCCGGATGTCCCTGTCGAACATCGTACGGGACTTGGTGACCGGAAAAGAATAATTCGCACGCGGCGGTCGCCTGTGTAGTCCATACGAACGCGGCCCACCATACCTCAAAGAATGCGTCCTCCGGAACCTTAGGCGGGGGATCTGCCAGGGGATTGTAATCGAGCCCGTAATACTTTAAGTCCTGGAGAAGCATAACGGGCCACCCATCTTCGAGGTCGCGCACTGTCCGGATCAGGTACCTGGGGAAACGGTCGTTCCAACTCCGCCGTGCCTGCTTGACTCCAGCCAGGAACTCCTGATCCCCGAGGAGGGTTTCCGCCCGCCGAATATACCGTGTACGCAGTGCTGGCAACCCCTCCCCCAGTCGCCTTTCACCTGTAGAGCTACACATGTGCTCGGCTCCTACTTAGTAGGGTGTCAGCGCGTATCCCCTGACGAGCCAAAATGGGCATCGTCCTATCCGGCGTCCTGCTTTCGACGTGGGACGACGGCCTCTACGAT
>JAUJLY010000292.1 GCA_030447145.1 Thermomicrobiales bacterium | reverse complement strand
GCTCCGAGCGGTCGGGCACAGATACGGCCTGCGCCTATTGGCGCAAGCTCTAAGTGGTGAGGTCGTGTGGTTTGGACGAGAGACAAGTTCGGCCAAACCTCCCCCAACTGTATCAGACAAGCAGGACTTGTATCCCGGCGATGCTGGGTTCTGCTTGGTCCAGATCAAGGAGTGAGGTTGCCGTAGCTGCTCCAGTCCGTGCCGGTCGAAACGTCGCTCTCCCTTGTGTCGGTATACGGAAGTGCCTTTGACGGTATACGAATGGACTGTTACGCTTTTCTCAAGCGTCCGGAACAGACCCGGACGTTTGTATGTCTATGGGCTAGGGTGAGCAACTCTGCGCCTGGACTGGGATCCCACATATGTCCGGTTTCTCCGCTGCCCGGCGCAGCCCTGCCTCCCGACAAGAGATCGCTCTCACCACCGGCATGCTCGTCATCACGATCATTGCCACCGTGTTCCTGGCCAGCGATCTCCTGCCAGCCATCTTCTACTCCGGCGCTGGTGGATCCCAGGTGGCTCGCACCGGGCTGTTTGCCACGGTTATTTTCATCCTCATCTACGGCAACGTTGTCTATCTCGTGACACGTCTCGGCTACTTCGTGCGACGGCTGCGACACCGACCACCGGCATTTGAAGCCCTCGTAGGTTCCCACTGGAGCAAGGCAGAGCCGATCGCGGTGCTGGTTCCCTCCTATAAGGAAGATGTCCGCACGATTCGCCAGACGTTGCTTTCTGCCGCCCTGCAGCATCATCCCAACAAGCGGGTCGTGCTTCTGCTTGACGATCCGCAACATCCGAAGGACCAAGAGAGCTTCGCACTGCTTGCGTCCGCGCGCCGCGTGCCCGGGGAGATCACCGCATTCCTGCAAGAGCCAAAGGACCTCATCGAGCGAGCATTCGGGCAGTTCATCGAGCGTCACGCCGCCGGTCAGATTGATGCCAATGCGGAACTACAGGCGTTGCTCCGGGTCTATGACGGGCTGGTAACCTGGATAGGCGGCTGCTTTGCCGATGCCGATCTCAGTGATCACACGGATGGCCACTTTCTCACCATCACGTTCAGCGAGCACCAGGATCTCCTGCGTGCGCGTGCCCGTCAGTTGGTAATCGATCTCGCTAGGCAGGCGATGACCCCGGATGACATTGAGGGCGAGTACCGGCGGCTGCTTGCCGTCTTTGACGTCGAGATCACGACATTCGAGCGCAAGCGCTACCACAACGTCTCCCATGAGGCGAACAAGGCGGCAAACCTCAATACCTACATCGGGTTGCTTGGGCGGACGGTGTGGGAACGACGGCGCGCTGATGGATTGCATCTTGAGGTGGTGGATGCCGATCATGCTGGACAAGGGGCTGTCGCCATCCCTGACGCGTCATTTGTGTTGACATTGGACGCGGACAGCATGCTGCGGCCGGATTACGCCCTGCGGCTGTCGTCGGTCTTTGCGGAGGAGGGCAACGAGCGAGTCGCTGTCGTCCAAACGCCCTACACCGCGATCCCGAACGCACCGGGGGTGCTCGAGCGGATCGCGGGCGCGACGACCGACTTGCAGTACATCGTGCATCAGGGATTCACCTGGTGCGATGCGACGTTCTGGGTTGGCGCGAACGCGCTGCTGCGGAAGAGCGCGCTGGACGAGATCCGTATCGATGAGGAGGAGCGCGGATACCCTGTAGCCAAGTTCATCCAGGATCGCACCGTGATCGAGGACACGGAGTCCACGGTGGATCTCGCGTTTGGAGGGTGGACGCTCAGGAACTATCCGGAACGCCTCGCATTCAGCGCTACGCCGCCGGACTTCGGTTCGCTGCTGATCCAGCGGTCCCGGTGGGCTAACGGTGGCCTGCTCATCGTTCCGAAGCTTGTCCGGCATGCGGTCACACGTCGCTTTGGGGCGATGACGATTGTGTCCTTTCTGGTGCGGCTGCATTACCTCACATCGATCGCTACGGGCAGTATCGGGATACTGCTGTTGCTCTTCCTGCCGGTTGATCCAGGACTCTTCTCGATCTGGCTGCCGATCCTGGCCGCTGCGTACTTCTCCATGTACTGGTGGGATCTACTGCAGAACGGTTACCTGCCGGGCGATATCCTGCGCGTTTCGGCCTTCAATATCATGCTGCTGCCAATCAATCTAGCGGGAGTGATGAAGTCGATCCAGCAGGGAGTGACCGGAACGCGAACGCCGTTCGCGCGGACCCCCAAAGTGGAAGGAAGGACGTCGGCACCAGCCTGGGCAGTCATCTCGCTTTGGCTGCTGCTGGGATGGTCACTTTTCGCCGGCGTGATGCACGTGATGGAGGATCGCTGGCTGTATGCCACCTTCTCGCTGGCAATCTCCAGCGGCTTCGCCTATGCGGTGCTGGTGTTCGTTGGACCAAGAGCGAGCTGGGAGGATGCTACGCGAAGCATTAGAGTCAGCTTTGGCGACATCCTGGCGCGACGCGAGAAGCCGACGTCGCTCGGCGACACTACGCAGCCCCGGTGAGTATCTGTGTTGTGGGAGAGACGGTCATCGTTTGTCGGGCGGCATTGTTTCCCGCATGTGTCTGTTCCGCTCCCGCTCCTCAATGTTCGAAGATCGGCGTCTCCACTGCTGCTGACGCCAGAGCCAACGTGGCTCCTCGATCATATGCTGTTTCCTCTGTCGGCAGGCGCTCTGGCGACAGGCAGGTGAGCAGTACACACTGCGAGCGCCTTCAACCGGAGTGCCGCACGAGAGACACATCCATTGCGCAGCCGACCGCACACTGGAATTGGTAGTCGATGCACTGCGATGGGCCCTCAGATTGCGAAACACCAGCTGCACCTCGTCCCAGTCGTGGACCAGCCCCTGCTCGACCTCCTCCAATCGATTCGTCTCCTTGCCGATATGAACCAGCTCGCTAAAGCCAACGGGACGCCGCTGCAGGAGCCCAATGGTGCATCTGCCACAGGGTTTTCCATCAGGCCCCAGGCTCTTGGCCTCAGCATGCGTGTCGTAACGTGCGATCACGTCTCCGTAGGACTGCACCAGCGCCGTGCGGTCGCCCCACCGCACATTGTCGGTCGTGTTCCGGAATTCCTCGCCGGAGGACACGTCGGTCCACGGTAGGGTTGTCCACTGCCGGCATCGGAGGTGTACGGGGCGATGAGATGGAACCGCTGCGCGTTGAGGCCCGGCGAGTGCCCGAGCGGCGCCACATGGGGGCTGAGTTCGTTCGTCAACTTGGCCCGCAATACCTATTTACTGAGGCGGGAAACGAGCTAGACATGCCGGCAACGGAAACGAAGCGCGACGAATACTGGCAGCGACGGGTTGAAGATCTAAGGGATCGGTTGCCGGTGACCGAACCAAGCCAAGAGCTGGGGGCCTTTTTCACCCTGGCGAAGACCTCCACGCCCATCTGGGACCAGTTCGTGGTCTTGTCACCGCCTCATGATGACCGTCATCCGCTGGGGTGTCATCGGCCCCGCATCCTGGATCGGGTCGTCTTTGACAAGCTCATCGCCATCCTGGTGTTCGGCTGTGCCTATGCCCGGATCGCCGACGCCACCTGCTCGGCCACCACGCTGCGACACCGCCGGGATGAATGGATCGCCGCCGGCGTGATGGAGCATCTATTCACGCTCGTCCTGGCCGCCTACGACCAGATGATTGGCTTGAACCTGGAGCATCTTGCCATCGACGGCTGCATGACGATGGCCCCGTGCGGTGGGGAGGTTGCCGAGCGCAGCCCGGTCAACTGAGGCAAACAGGGCCTCAAACGCTCGATGGTCGTCGATGCCCGGGGCATTCCGCTCGGTGCGGTGGCGGCCACCGCGAGCCGGCCCAATTCACCGTTGCTGGAGGCAACGCTGGACACGCTAGCGGGGCTTAGCCCTCTCCCCGACACGGTCACGGTGCATCTCGATCGGGGGTATGACTCCGGCCTGACCCGGCAGCGGCTGACTGAACGGGGGTTGGTCGGGGAATCGCCGCGCGTGGAGCCCCGGCCCCGTTGACCGCCGACCAGCGCTGGGTAGTCGAGCGCACGCATGCCTGGCTCAATGCGTACAAGAAACTGGTCTGGTGTACCGAGCGCCGGGGGACAGTCGTTGCGTTCTGGCTGACCCTCGCCGCCGTGATCCTCATCGTCCCTCTCCATGTGCGAGCGGGATGGACCCCCTATCGCTGGGACGGTCGGCCACCTTGCAAGCCGTGATAGTTTTCCCTATTGGCGGACACTCTAAGGGCAGCTTACGCCAGCGCTGCGGACGGGGCGGGTCCTGCCCGGCTCCTCTCTTGTCGAAGCTGCCGTTTCGCAGCGCTCAGGGGACACGGCAGCTTTCGGACGTGGGGAGTGCGTTACGGTTGGGTCCGGCTTATCT
>JAUJLY010000291.1 GCA_030447145.1 Thermomicrobiales bacterium | reverse complement strand
ACATGAACCCGCGCATAGCAGTGCTGAAGGAGGGCGACGACGTGCTCGCGCTCAACCCACAAACCCTCGAACCGGGCGAGGCGGAGATCGTGATTGATGCGCTGCGTTCAGTAATCGAGTTGCCGCCGGACTGACGCTTTGCAAGGGACAGCTCCAAATCGTGCCAACGTGTCCCCTTCGCTCACGTGGGAGATGATTCAAGCATGCGCTCAAGGACATCCGGCTCGTCGGCTGTTTCCGCAGCACGATCACCGCAAGTGAGGTCAGCGCCCCAGTCAGCCCGCAGATGAGATAGAGGACCGACCAGCCAGACCGTTGCGCGAGCCAACCACCCAACGGGAACAGCACGATCATCAGGCAGGAGAAGAGCCAGGATTCGATCGAGAGCACCGTGGCCCGCTGAGCAGAGGGCAACTGCGCGTTGTACCAGGCGGACATCCGTGTCTCCACCACCCCACTCGCGAACTGGGCGAGGACGAAGGCGGCGATAGCTAGAACGACGCTCTCCAGCCCGATCAGGACGACACCAGCCCCGGTCGTCACGGCCAGCACTGGCCATTGCCAGGCGAAGCTCCCGCGCAACTGCCCGCCGATGGTGGTCCCGGCCGCGATCGCGAGGAACATCGAACCCACCAGCAGCCCGATCTGTCCATTACTGAGACCACGATCGGAGAACACGGCCTGGACATAGAGCTCGGCAACGGTCAGGCTCCCCCAGAAGACGGCGCCCACCGCGAGCATCAGCGCCACCGCAGGCCGTGTCCGCAGCAGGGCATGGACATCATCAACATGAGCCCGGATCCCCTTCCGCCCCGAATAATGCCGCTCGCGTGCCGGCTCATCAAGCCCGAAGGCGAGCAGGATGCCGCAGACCGCGAAGAATCCCGAGCATGCCAACGGTATCGCATAGCTCCGCTCCGAGAGCATGGCGCCGATCCAGGTCGAGACACCGCTGATCAGGTACCCGACAGAGAGTAGGCGACCAAAGACACGCCCATAACGGCTCTTCTGTTCGGTGGTGAGCGCATCGTAGAGAAATGCCTGGTCCGCGCCCGAGCGAAAGCTGTAGCTCCCGCCTGTCAGGAACATCGCGATCAATACAACCGGTAGCGTCGCCGCACTAAAGAGGAAGATGGTGCCAAGCAGGATCAGCGTCGAGCTAACCACCAGTGACCACCGCCTGCCGGCCAGATCGGCAAACGAGCCACTTGGCAGCTCCAGCAGGATAGGGGCAAGATGAAACGCTGCCTCCGCAAGCCCGATCTCGGCAATCGAATAGCCCCGGTGCAGGAGATAGAGGATCCAGATGGCGCCCATGAACGACATCTGGGAGAAGACACGCCAGGCGTAAAAGCGGTAGATATGATGCCATCGACGCCTAGGGATGGCTGGAAAACGAGACATGATGATCGGACTCCCATCCAGGGGATGACGGGAGCAGCCGTGCCGGGGCACATGCTCCTCCACTGACCACGGTGCCGTTGAGCAGGACAGTGGCTAACAGGAGCTCTTGATTCTCGCCTTGTAGCGCTGGCTATATCGCAGGTCGGCCAGCGACACATGAATCATCATGACGTTCTCGTTCCTGAAGTTGATCAGCGTTCCTTATCGTGAAAGTACACCATCAATAGCGACCTCGCTATAGCACATGGAGACACTCCTTCCACTCCCCTACCGATGTCCCGGCATTCATGCTGCTTCAGCATCTCATCAGCCCTGCTCGACACCATCATCCTGGTGGAGCGGCCTACAGGCTGGCGGTATAGTCCCACCCAGAGAGCCGTGAGACGCAAGAGAGGACACATCCGTGAGCATCGATCCGCCGAAGAGTGACAAGGGAATGTCTGGCCCGATCATCGTGCTTGGGTTTGTCTCCCTGTTGCTGCTCGTGTTCGTGGCCATCTTCGGCATGGTGGCCTTCGGTATCGAGCTTCCCGGCACTGGGGAAGAAGGATCAGCAGCGATCGATCCGGCCGATGTCCTTGTCTCCTCGGGATTCACGATCGTCGACACAGCGACCGATGGGCGGACTGCTACGCTCGACGTCGAGTTCGTCGTGCGCAATACCAGCGGCGAGCGCCTGGAAAACATCCAGGTCCTCGTGCAGTGTGAGGATGGCGGCTACGCCTCGGCGATAACGATGATTCCCGAGATGGCCGCCACCAGTGAGCGGACCATCCGGATGCAGTTGAGCGGCACCGGTGAGCCCGCCTGCCGGGAGCCAATCATCGCCTTTTCCTCACAGCGGGAGAGCAGCACCCGGTGAACGCCGCTGCTACTATAAAGGGGATGAATAATGCGGACCCGGCGCGATACTTGCGTTGCAGGTAACCAGGATAAAGGATGTCGCACGCCTGATGCTGGTGTGCAGGAGACGGGATCAACCATGGCCTTCGCCAAACGTAAATTCGCGCTTTTCGGCAAGAGGGTGAGTGACGGGCGCTTTTTCGCCCCTGAAGCTCCCGGTGCAGTGAGGTTGCGTCACAATCCGGGGGAGGTTCCGGATCGTTCGATGGTGCCGGAGGAGGGCGAGCTCCCGGTGCCCCCGCCTGACGAGGGAACGCGACGACCCCTGACGGAGTACGGAACCGCCCAGCAGATCATGGAGGTCTACGACAAGAACGGCCTCGACCCGACTGATCCCAACCGCTTCGTCCAGGCAGCCCCGAGCTACGAAGAGCAGCGCAAACAGTTCGCGGGCGCGCTGAAGACACCGCTTCGCCCCCAGCCGGGTTATGCCCTTACCGCCGGCAGCCGCCTGCCAAGCGAACAACTGGCGGCGCTGAGTGCAGAGGCGCAAGCGAACCAGCCGTTCGACCCAACGGAATAGGTGCCACTCCTGAGGATGGCATCCGCCCTCATGGCCGAGGTGCAGCATGGCCCCGATTGAGTGGGTATCCCTTATCACATGCCCGCACTGCCATCACGAGTCGGTCGCGACGATGCCGACCGACTCGTGCCAGTTCTTCTATGAATGCCCGAAGTGCAAGACCCGTCTACGCCCGAATCCGGGCGATTGCTGTGTCTTTTGCTCCTTCGGTTCCCTCCCCTGCCCGTCCATCCAACAGGACACCCATCGTTCGCAGATGAACCAGGTATGACGACCCACTGGCGCCGGCTGGTACTGGTGCTTGTGGTGTCGGCATTCGTCAGCAGGCGTCTGCGGGAGGTCTACTGGCGTACGTTGTGGGGTACAATTCCCGCAATTGGGCGGACGTACCCGGTACGCCGGTGCCATGCTGTGGCCCGCGTTCTGCAATATCGGGGCAGCCGCAGCCCGTTGATTGGGGAATTACCAGTCTCCGTTTTCGCGTGTGACATGGCAGGGGACCGGTATCTGCAAGGCAGGGGGATCTTGAGATCCGTGCTTCCTGTAACCGGAATCGCTTGAGCAGTGCGGTTGACGCAGTGTTCGATAGCAGTTCGAGAGGCCTCCATATGGCAACCACCCGCAGTAAAGAGAATCAGCAGGAGCAGGCGACGGAGCCAGGGCAACCAGCTGCTGATCAGGCTCAGGAAGGACAGGCTGAGGTGCATTTCGATGCTGAAGCCCTGGTCGGGTTCTACCAGAAGATGGTGGAGATCCGTTTGTTCGAAGATGGGGCATCACGCGGATTCCGGCAAGGAAAAATCGGCGGCTATCTCCATGTATACAGCGGTCAGGAGGCGGTGGGAACCGGCTTCATCAACTACCTCGAAGAGGGCGACCGCACTATCACTGCCTATCGCGATCATGCCCACGTCATCCTTCAGGGAGGCGATCCCAACGCGGTGATGGCCGAGCTCTATGGCAAGGGCACCGGTATCGTCAAGGGCAAGGGCGGATCCATGCACCTCTTCCATGTCGAGGGTGGCATGTACGGAGGTTACGGCATCGTCGGTGGACACATCCCGCTGGGTGTCGGTATGGCCTACGGTTTGCGCTACCGCAACGAACCGGGCATTGTGCAGCTCTACCTGGGTGACGGCTCCATCCACAATGGTGCATTTCACGAGGCAGCCAACCTGGCGGGCCTTTGGGGCCGGGAGGGGCTCTGCCCTTGCCTCTTTGTACTGGAGAATAACCAGTACGGCATGGGCACCAGTGTTGAGCGCGCCACGGCAATGACTGATCTCGGCAGGAAGTTCGAGTCTTACGGGATCGAATGGGAGCAAGTCGACGGCATGGACCTGGAAGCGGTCCTTGGGGTTGCGGACCGCGCCACGAAGTATGTGCGCGAGACCGGCAAGCCCTATGCCGTGGAGGCCCTCTCCTACCGGCTGGTGCCGCACGGCGCCGCTGACTTCCTTGAGAAATACCGCACCAAGGAAGAGGTTCGGAAGTGGCGCGAGAAGGACCCGATCACGACGCTCTATCAGCGATTGCTGGAGA
>JAUJLY010000290.1 GCA_030447145.1 Thermomicrobiales bacterium | reverse complement strand
TCGCGATCTCAGTCTTTGTGATGAGGGGCGTCTTCCAGACCGTACCGAAGGATCTGGTCGACGCATCGAAGATCGATGGAGCGGGCCCGCTACGACTACTCGTTGGCATCATGCTGCCGATCGTGCGCAACGGGATCGTCGTGGTGATCATCATCAACTTTGTCACGGCGTGGGGAGAATACTTGCTGGCGAGCCGACTGATGAACGAGCAGTCACAGTGGACGATGCCGGTCGTGATCGCGTCAGCCTCAGGCGGAATCGGTGCCTGGGCATGGCCACGTCTCGCGGCGGTATACATCATGGCGATCACGCCTGGCCTGATTTTCTTTGCAATTGCCCAGCGGTGGTACATGAAGGGGTTGCAGGAGGGCGCCCTGAAGACCTAGACGGTTGGCACTTTTTCATCGCCGGGATCGTGATCGTGCTTACAGAAACCTCCCAGCGTTCCAAGTCAAGACCACAACATGTCTTCGCTATGGCAACTTGGTAACGGAAGATACCAGGGAACCAGTACCAGACTGATAATACGCGGCGTTGGTGCGACCTTGCGGTGTTAGCCAACCGGGTCAGAATGTGCCGCGATGTTGACGACGGTATGAGGAGGCAGCGAAGGCCAGTGCGCCGAGTCCGATGAGGCCGAAGAGTGAGCCAATGCTGCCGAAGAGGTAGACACCGGTCGAATCCGCGCCTTGCTCGAGCACCGCCTGACTCGGATCGCCCGGATCGAAATAGGCGGTCACCTCTTCCCCGACCGGGTAGCGGTTGATGATGTTGTAGGCGCCTGCCTAGCTACCGCTGTAATTGTCTGCCTTCACCCGGTGCCCCTGGTAGGTTCGTCCGTCAACGTCATATTCGTACCGCACGAGCGGTGTGTAGGTGTACCGGCTTCGCCGCCCCCGTTCGACTCGCGCATGGTATCGACCTTCTCCTGAACCTCGGCAGAGATAACGCGTGCCGTTGTCGGCGTCCATGATTTGGTGGCCTCGCTGTCGCGGTAGTTGTTCACCGCTATTGCGCGGAGAATGGTGCCGACCAGGAAAAAGACCACTCCAAAAATGAGGGCGCCGATCAGCATTGCCCGCGCTCCCCAGAACCAGATCGTTGGGCCGTTGAAATGAATCACAACCATATCCTCCGCCACGGCTCCTCATCGCCGGAAGCCGTGGTACACGAAACAGGTTTGCCTCTGGAGCCATGTATCAGCACTGGATTGCTGACTGACCTCGACCCTTCTGCAAATGACTGATGGAGCGAAACGTCGCGAGAACGGATGATGCCCGAGCTTCGGGTTCAATCCGCCGCCCCCTGCCACATCATCATGATGGCGTCGCTGTAGAGGACGACGGAGCAACCGGTAAGGTTCCACCAAGCGGATGCTGCTCGTGTGGTGGTGGGCTGACGCGGAGCAGTTTGTGTTTCCCTGTTTGCAATGCGAGTGCCGTGCATGGCGATGGCCGCTACGTATCCCTGTATGCCCGAGGGAACATAATCTGGCGCCATGGCGTCATTCCGTCTGGAGATTAGTTGCGGGCCGGCAGCTCACATTTTGCCGATGGGAAGGATTGATACATGCGCCAGATTACCCCGGTGTTTTCCGCTTTCATGCTCGCCCTGGTTGCCTTCCTCGTCATCGGGCCCGGAGGGGCAGCGCAGCATGCAGTGGATACCCGGGAGGCCAACACCACCGCAGGTGTGCCCATGTTCCGCACCGATTCGGCTCGTACTGGCGTGGTGACCGAACCAGGTCCAAAAGGCGAGCCAGTCGAGCGCTGGCGAATCGACACAGGTATCGTGGATCAGTCGACACCACCTGTCGTGGACGGGGTCCTTTACGTCGGCAGCAACGATGGGTTTGGAGGGTACTTGTCCGCCTATGAGATCGAGACCGGGAAGGAGCAGTGGCGCTTTGCGATTAACCCACCACACACTGTGATGCACTTCTCCCCAGCGGTGATTGATGGAGTGGCCTACGTCGGCAGCGGCAGCGGATTCCTGTACGCACTCGATGCCGAGACCGGGGGTGAGCGATGGCGGTTCCGGACAGGTGACGCGGTCCTCTCCTCACCTGACGTCGTCGACGGCGTCGTCTACATCGGCAGTAACGATGGCAATCTCTATGGGGTCGACGCGGGGAGTGGAGAGGAACTCTTGCGATTTGAGACAGGCGACGCCGTTTGGTCTGCTCCCGCGGTGGTAGAAGGCGCAGCCTACTTCGGGAGCAAGGACGGTGTCCTGTGTTCCGTCGACGCGGCGAGTGGTACGGAACGATGGGCATTTCCAACCGGTGCCCCGATCGAGTCGTCACCAGCTGTGGTCTCGGGTGTTGTGTACATCGGAAGCCAGGACGGAAAGCTCTATGCCGTCGACGCCGAGAGCGGCCACGAGCAGTGGCAGTTCTCGATGGGGGATGAGGTGGTTTCCTCGCCAGCGGTAGCGGATGGCATCGTCTATATCGGGAGCGACGATGACAATCTGTACGCGGTGGATGCCGAAAGCGGCGAGCAGCGCTGGCAGTTCGAGACCGGAGACGATGTCGTGGCTTCGCTAGCAGTGGCGGACAGTGTGGTTTACGTCGGCAGCATGGATAACCAGCTCTATGCCGTGGATGCGGTCAGTGGCGAGGAACGATGGCGATTCGAAACTGAAAGCGGTGTATTCCGGTCTCCAGTGGTGGTGGGAAGCGTTGTTGATTTCGGTTTCGGTAATATCTACGCGGTCGGCGGCACCGGTCGGGCGGACGCGACTCCTCGATAGACGGTCCCTCAACAACCGGTCAGCGCAGGGCGCCGCTGATGCCCACGTAATGCGGCCATCAGGCAACCTGCGACAGAAACGGCCCGGGAATCTCCCGGGCCGTTTCTGTCGCGATCGCGATGTGCTTCGTCCTAGGTTGCCGGGGTAGCTGGCGGTGTGCCATCAAGTCCGGTGAACGCGACATATACCGTGACCGTCGTGGTTCCGTCACCGTTGTCCTGCAGATGGGCTTCCCCGGTGTAGCCGGAATTGTTCAGCTCTTGCAGCTGGATGGTGAGCTGACCGTCGGTGGCCGTTCCGGTGAGATCGCCGCAGGCAATGTAGTTCCCGATGTTCTCGGCGCTTTCGTGCACGTTGATGGCGTGCTCCTCAGCGAGGATGTCGTCGAGCGATGCTGCGACTTCCGTCGAGCTTTCCGCCACTGCCCCTTCTGTCCCGACCTGCGGTGACGCCACAGGTGAAGCATCGACCGGAGACGCGACCGGCGTAGAGGCGAGCGCCAGGCTAGGTGATGCTTCCGGAGAGGCGTTGGGGTCCGCCACTGCAACGTCGTTCAGCGGAAAGACGACATCACCCAGTTCGGCACAGGTTCCAGATTGAATGTGGGCGGGGTGGGGAATATTTCCTGCTGCAGCGCCTGGTTCCGCTGCGACCGGATCCGTTTGCTGCGCACTGACCCCAGTGATACTGGCAAGACCCAACATGAAGACGAATGCCGTGAGCACCAATGCCACCGGCGTGAAGACGCGTTTGGCCATGATCGTTCCTCCTTACCCTATGAGAATGACCCTACCGGACAATGCCATCCGGGAGTGCCGGTTATGCAGAAGCTGTGCCGCGTGGGGCATGGATTTCGACCCACAAGGCAAAGTATACGTGATGAGGAAATGCGCTCCTGAAGGTGATAAAGGTGTCATTCATTGTGAGAACCCGGATTGGCGCAGAGAATGTGCAAAAGGCCAGGCCGAGGAACTGGGATGGATACACGCCCTACTCCTTACAGGCCTGTGAGATTGTCATGCAGCTCAGCGCTTGGGGGCTCGTTTCATATGCACACCGCACGAATCATCATCGACAGGGACTTCCGCACAGGGGAGGTCGATCCCCGCTTGTACGGGTCTTTCATCGAGCATCTCGGGCGAGCGGTGTATGGGGGCATCTATGAACCGGGGCATCAGGCATCGGACGAGCAAGGGTTCCGGCGGGACGTCCTGGAGCTTGTGTGCGAGCTCAGTGTGCCGTTCGTGCGGTATCCCGGTGGCAACTTCGTGTCTGGCTACAACTGGGAGGACGGTGTCGGTCCGGTGGAGGAGCGCCCCCGGCGGCTCGATGCCGCGTGGAAATCGACCGAAACCAATGAGATCGGCACCAACGAGTTCGCCGCCTGGGCCAGGCTTGCTGGTGCCGAGGTGAATATGGCCGTGAACCTCGGCACGCTGGGCATCGATGCGGCGCGGAATCTGGTCGAATATTGCAACCACCCGGGTGGCAGCTACTGGAGCGACCTGCGCCGATCACATGGCGTCGAGCAGCCACACGGGTTCCGGACGTGGTGCCTGGGGAACGAGATGGACGGTCCCTGGCAGATGGGGCATACGACGGCCGAAGAGTACGGCAGGCTTGCGGCACAGACGGCG
>JAUJLY010000289.1 GCA_030447145.1 Thermomicrobiales bacterium | reverse complement strand
CAGGGCCGGCGCTACCTGCCGGAGACGATTCCCCTGGTGATCTTCCCGAGTGTTGATGATTGCTCCGTATCACGCCGTCGGCGCCATAGCATCGCCAGTGGCACGGCCACCATACCGATCTTCGCAACGCGAGCGCCCTTGGAAGAGCCACCCTTCCACCCACCCCTCACATCATTGAGGGCGGGCATTGGCGCGTAGAGATTGCCTGTAGTTGAAGGTGACGGTGTGTCCGCCAGATGCTCCCGATCCACCATGGTCGCCGCGGCCCGCTCCGTCATCGCCGGCATAAACTTCATCTGCATATTCATCAGCCGGCCGGCGTTCCCGACGTAGACCTCGCGCTTGGGATGCTGGGCCATTTCAACGATCATGCGCGCGACGTTCTCGGGCGGATAGACAGGCGGCATTGCCTTCGGTGTGCGCCCGGTGTAATTGGCCGCATGCTGGAAGAATGGTGTGTCAATAGTCGCTGGCAACACGGTACTGACATACACGTTCTTCTGCTTGTCCAGTACCAGCTCCTGCCTCAGGCTCATACCCAGCGCACGCACCGCGTGCTTGCTCATCGTATAGGCGCTGGTGTAGGGCTGGGGCATTCGTGCAACCAGCGACGAAACGTTGATGAGCACACCGCTTTCCTGCTCCCGGAAGACCGGGATCACTGCACGCGCGCCATGAACGTACCCGAAGACGTTCGTCTCAAACACCCGCCGGAAGTCCTCCATTGGCACCTCATGGAGCTTTCCGAAGAATGAAACGGCGGCGTTGTTCACCCAGACATCGATCCGACCGAACGTATCGATCGCCCTCTGGGCAAGTGCTAGAACGGCCGCCTCGTCCGTGACATCGGTCGGCACGGCAATGGCCTTTGCTCCGCGCTGCTCGCACTCGGCAACAACCTCCCGGAGTTCGGATTCGCTTCTCGCGGCGAGCACGAGGGATGAGCCCTTGTTGGCGAACTCATGCGCCGTCGCGCGTCCGATTCCACTCGAAGCACCGGTCACAACGACAACGGCTTCCTTTAACTTGCGGGGCATGGGGTCTCTCCTTGTGTCGCAAACATGTGGTGGTAATGAAGAGCGACCATCTCGTGATCGCAGGGCCGGCGGAACGCGGACGAGTACCATCGTGCTGCTGACAACATTGCAAGGGGTATGCCAGATTCGGTCCCCTTGAGGAACGGCGATCGGGGAGAACCGAGCGGTGGGGCCCGACATCATGCGGCAAGCGGGATGGTGATCGGCATGCTTCTTGCATCCGCGCCACTACGGATCGATCGTCCGGGAACGATGCGCACAAGGAGAAAACAATGGACGCCAGTGAAATGCGAGAACTTTTGCACGGCTATTTGAGTGAGATGGACTGGGCCGGTGATACGACCAAAAACGACATTCTGGAGCATCTTGCCGGCCGGGATGAAGCCCTGCGCACGATGGTTAACGAGTACGTAGCATTTGGCTCGTACCAGGGGCCCGATGCCGTTCTCGATCTCATCCCGGCCCAGGCATGGGAGGATGTTCAGGGAGACGAATGGCGCGGCGCCAAGAGCCAGTACGTCGAAGATGTCGACAGTAACTATCAGGAAGGCCCACTGGGTCAGAACCAGGGCAACGCTGGCTAACTACTTCTCTGCCCCGGCTTTAATGAGTCTGCCCGAGTTTCCCGTGACCTAGGCCGGCGCCGGGAAAATACTGGTAATGTATACGAAGCTGGTACCGAACGTTGACGACCAGGGGAGCCAGCGCAGGGGAGCCTGATGTGTCTCAGAACGAGACCCGCGGCGAAGCAATCTTGGAGCCAACCTGCGGGTAACCCAGACGTTCCAGTACCGAATTAACGACCAAACAGCGGGAGCTATAGCTCCCGCTGTTTGGTCGTCCGGACTACCCCGAACCGCAAGCATTGCGAAATCTATGGCCTCGGCGTCGCACTCTCGGAATCCGCACCGACCAGAAACCAGTCAACAGCCTCACGAGCCACGTCATCCGGCACCGTATGCGGCCCGTTGAACTCCCGGTACCTCACCTCGTACCCGGCATCTTGCAGAACCGGCACGACGCGCCGGCTGGTGTAGTCGATGCGCAAAACCTCATCCCTGGTGCCATGGGAGACGAAGATGCGCGGCTCGCCCTCCTGTGGTCCTGGCGCAGCGAAGCCAGGCGAGAACGCCAGGATATTCGGAAAGAGGTCGCCGTTCGTGATGCCGATTGAGAGCGCATACGACGCTCCATCCGAGAAGCCTGACACGGCGATCCGAGCCGCATCAACAGCGCAACGCTCGAACGTTGCGGCAAGAGCACGATCGAGAAAGGCGATATCAGGTCCAAACCCGCCAAGAATCACATCCCACGTCCGGCCGCGCGATGCCGGTGAGAGCAGGATGAATCCGAATTCATCGGCAAGGACCTGGAGGGGATAGAGACCTGACAGCTCGTTTCCTCCGGCACCATGTAGTGAGAGAACGAAGGGAGCTGGCTGCTCCGGCTGGTATCCCTCTGGAATGTAGAGAGCTGCGTCGCGATCACCGCCAAGACCGAGTGGATGCATCCCAGGGGCAATACGCTCAGTCGACGTACCGGGACGCGCGAGCAAACGGCCTTCTCCCGAGTCGCTCACTCTCCTGTTTCTCCTCATCGGTTTCATATCCCCCTCGCGCGCCTGTACCCGCTGAACGGCCAGTGCACCGCCTGCCATTGATGCGCTCGTCAGCAGTTGTCTTCTCGTCCATCGACCAGCGTGCCGCGTTCCGTGTCGCACCGTGCCGTATCCTCCTCTGGCATCCTTGTGTAGCGACTCATGCATGAAGCAGATGCTACGCCGATCCCGACCGGATCGTGGCTTGACCGGCGCAAGAGCCGGACCGGGACTGCTGGTTCCGCGAGAGGCGCGGTTCCTTGGGATCCGTGCTGTGATACGCTCACGCTCGTAGACACCTTGGAACGTTCGCTTATTTGACCAGGACTCCTTAATGACATACACCCCTGACGACCAGCGCTATGACGCGATGCGTTACCGGCGCACGGGCCGTAGCGGCCTCCTCCTGCCCGAGATTTCGCTCGGGCTCTGGCAGAACTTCGGTAACACGCGCCCGCTGGAGACGCAACAATCCATCCTCCAGCGCGCCTTTGATCTCGGTGTCATCCACTTCGACCTGGCCAACAACTACGGGCCCCCGTATGGTGCTGCCGAGGAGAACTTTGGCCGGATCTTCGCCCAGGACTTTCGCCCCTGGCGGGACGAGATGATCATCTCTTCCAAGGCTGGATGGGATATGTGGCCCGGCCCCTACGGGAATCACGGCTCCCGCAAATACCTGCTCGCCTCCCTCGACCAGAGCCTGAAGCGCATGGGACTGGAGTACGTCGACATCTTCTATCACCACCGGCCGGACCCGGAAACGCCGATCGAGGAGACGGCGGGCGCCCTTGCGACCGCTGTCCACAGCGGCAAGGCGCTCTATGCCGGTGTCTCCAGCTACGACGCTGACCAGACCAGTGCGATGGTGGAGGCATTGGCGGAGCACAAGATCCGCCTGCTGATTCATCAGCCGAGCTACAACATGTTCAACCGTCAGATTGAGGATCGCCTGCTCCCCCTGTTGGAGGAGGAGGGCATCGGCTCCATAGTCTTCGTCCCGCTTGCCCAGGGCTTGCTGACAGATCGTTACCTGAAAGGGGACATTCCCGCGGGTTCACGTGCGGCAACGAGCCCGACGCTCTCCAGCGCGACGATCACGGAAGCCTACCTTGTCCGCGCCCGCGCTTTGAACGAGATTGCCAGTAACCGGGGACAAACCCTCGCCCAGATGGCGCTGACGTGGATCCTGCGCAAACCGCAGATCACGTCCGCTCTCATCGGTGCATCAAGTGTTGCCCAGTTGAAAGAGAACATTGCCGCGCTCGATTCTGCTCCGCTGAGCGAGGACGAGCTTGCGGCGATTGAGTCGCACGCGGCCCCACTTACCTGAGATCGCGGCACGCTCTCTGCACTGGAAAAGGCCATGCCTGCGTACTATCCACTGGTTCACGGCAGGTGCATGTAAAGGAGTCGATCATGACCGATGATGTCCAGCGTGAGATTGAAGCAAACGAACGGCGCGCCCGCGATGAACAGGACGTCGGTGTGGAAGAGGACATCCTCGGACAAAACGACGATGACGGAACGTTTCTAGGCAACCCCTTGGACGCCATCACGGGAGTTAGCGACGACGATTCAGACAAGCACGACGTCGAGTACGGCGATAACGAGGGTGCCAATCGATTTCAGCCACCCTAGCTAGACCAGCCGGTGACCGCACTTGAGTGCGTTCACCGCATGAACTTGTGGAATTTCCAGGCTAAAAGCGACCCTTGACCAATATCCTTACAGGATATTGGTCAAGGCTTGTGCTTAT
>JAUJLY010000288.1 GCA_030447145.1 Thermomicrobiales bacterium | reverse complement strand
CCTCCCTCAACGCCTACATCGCCAAGGTACACAGCAAGGTTGCCAACACCCTGCGATGTTGCGTTGAAGGTGCTCCGGCGGATTGGGTGTGCCAGGAACTGCACGTGAAGCGAATCAAGGCAGAGATTCCCGCCCCCTGTCGCGCGTTCGACCCGGACACCAAGGTGTGGACGGTGTAGGGTCGCATCTGGCAGCAACTTCTCTGAAGGACCCTCCAGGCCGGCCGATCTTCACTTTGTGGCGGACGTGAGAATGATCGCCACTACCAACGGAGTAGGAAAGGTAGGAGTGGGAGTAGACAACTATCTTGTTGGAGACCCATTCATTATCGAGGACCCGCCTTTTTCACCATTCACGTCCTGGAAGCAGCTCCGGAAAGCTGCGTATGCGCATGTCGATAAAGCCCTTGAAATCCTGAAGGTGGAGATGGACGACGCAACATCCTCATGGCCTCGACCCTATGAAAAGGGAGAAAAAACACGCAGAGAGAAAACCATGCCCAAACTTGTGGGGTGGCTTAAAGACCTAATGTGGGCTAGAAATCCGCGATGATAAGATAATGGTGCTTTGCTGAACTAACGCGGAACTTGAGCCACTGTTTGAAAGAACGAGATACTCGCGCCGTCGACATACGACCCGGATCGCTCATCGCTGTCAGGAGCTACTCAGATGGACACTGCACTCCTTCTTGGCCGTGTGCTGCTCGGTGCGGTCTTTGCCGTCGCCGGGGTGGCGAAGCTGGCCGATCTCCCGGGCTCCCGTCAGGCGATGCGCGACTTTGGCGTGCCAGCCCCTTTCGCCGCTCCCCTCGGAATGCTGCTCCCGCTTGCCGAGCTCACCGTCGCCGTTGCCCTCATCCCTCGTGCTTCGGCCTGGTGGGGAGCCTTGGGATCTCTCATCCTCCTTCTGGTGTTCGTCGCTGGCATCGGAACCAGCCTTGCCCGCGGTAAGCAACTAGATTGTCACTGTTTCGGGCAGTTGCATTCCGCACCGGCCGGTCGGCTGACGCTTGCCCGTAATGGCGCACTCGCCGCTGTTGCCACCTTTATTCTCTTTCAGGGCCGCGACGATCCTGGTCCCAGCGTCATTGCCTGGGCGGATGCGCTTTTGGTGGCAGAGCGCGTCGCCTTGGGAATTGGGGTGCTCGCACTTGTGCTGCTTGCTCTTGAAGGCTGGATGTTGGTCCACCTGCTCAGTCAGAATGGCCGGTTGCTCGTGCGCCTGGAGGCACTGGAGGCAGGGCGTGGAATTGAGGTTGGAAACGAAGCTGCAACCCCTGGTCTCCCGGTCGGTACGCCAGCCCCCGGGTTCAGTCTCTCTGGCCTGCATGGGGAAACCTTGACACTCGATGCGCTGCGAGCGGCAGGGAAGCCAGTGATGCTGATCTTCTCCGATCCCAACTGTGGTCCCTGCAATGCGCTGCTCCCAGACATTGGCCGCTGGCAGCGGGAGCACGCCGGGATCATGACGATGGCTGTCGTGACCCGTGGCACACCGGAAACCAACCGATCGAAGGCCAGTGAGCATGGAATCGGGACGGTGTTGCTCCAGCAGAATCGCGAGGTGGCCGAAGCCTACCAAGCCCATGCCACACCGACCGCGGTGCTGGTCCGTCCCGATGGCACGATTGGCAACTCGCCTGCCCCTGGCGCAGAGGCGATTCGGTCCCTGGTTGCGCGCACGGCAGGTGCCCCTGGTTCCGCACCGACGATTCCACTGCGCCAGGGGCCGAGCAACGGTGGGGTGAGGAATGGCACCAATGGCGCCCAGGGGCGTGTCCCAGTCCCGGCTCCACCTGCGGCGGCGAGGATCGGTGAAGCTGCCCCCCCGCTGCGGTTGCCTGATCTGGAGGGGCAGGAGGTCGATCTCGCGTCCTTCAAGGGGCAGACGACTCTCGTGCTCTTCTGGAACCCAGGGTGTGGGTTCTGTGCCCGGATGCTGGACGACCTGAAAGCCTGGGAGGCTGATTCCCCTCCCGATGCACCCCGGTTGCTCGTTGTCTCGGCGGGCAGCGTCGAGGCCAACCGCAAGATGGTCCTGCGCTCGACGGTGGTCCTAGACCAGAACTTCACTGCTGGCCGGGCCTTTGGGGCATCAGGCACGCCGTCGGCCGTGCTGATCGATGCTGAGGGCAGGATCGCTTCGGAGGTCGCTGTTGGTGCTCCCGCGGTCCTCGCGTTGGCGGGTTCCCCACAGGAGGGGGCGCCGACGCGGGAGAGCTAGGGCTATCTCTCGCATGAGGAGCGGACAGGTTCTCCCTTCTGAGCGTCCCGATATGTCTCACACAACCAGTGTCAGAGCCGACGTACGCATGATTCTGTCCCCTCTCAACTTGTGGGGCTATGTCGCGTCACGACTGAGCTGGGGCGTTTCGCCTGTCCAAAGGGTGAAACACCGGTCCTAGGCTTTTGGCAATTTCTCCACGCGCCGAGAGCTCTCGACGCGGCTCCTGCTCCCTGCGGGGGCCGTGTCATGTTTCGTATAGCACGTCACTGGTCTCGCAGCCAAAAGAGTTCATTGCGTAAACCCTGCATACGAGCTACAGTTCACCTCACCCCTTCACGATATTGTCCGGTGGCGCTGCCATCTCATACGGAGTGATGTCGACATGGATAATCACCGGTTCGATGCCTTGACCAAGATGTTGGCGACGGGCACCTCCCGGCGCTGTGTGCTCAAGGGCTTGGCCGTGGGGCTTGGCACAGGACTCCTGGACCGCCGTGCCACCGCCCAGGACGAGACCGGGATCAAGGTGGGCATTTGCCACCGTACCGAGTCCGCCTCCAATCCCTACCGCTACATCGAGGTCGATGTGGCATCGCTCCCCGATCACGCTGCGCATGGTGACCTCGTGACCTGTCCCAATGGGCAAGCCCCAGACCAGAATTGCGACTGTCTTACCTCCACGTGCCTCCCGGTGTCCCCTCTTGCGCAGGACTGCTACATTGACGGCACGACCATAAATGAGGCCTGCTGTGAGGGATCGATCTGCAGTGATCTCGGCGTTATCGATCAACTGCAGGTCATCGGCTGCTGCATCCCGAGCATTGCACAGATCGCCGGATTCGGGATAGAGAACGTTCCGGCCTGCCTAGCCACGAATGAGTGCTGCAATGGACAGCGTGAGGGGTATAACCAGGAAATTGCTTGTGTCGAGGGCCGGTGCTGCCACCCGGCGGGCACCACATGTAGTAACAACCAAGATTGCTGCAGCGGGCAATGCGTAGACCATGGGATCGATCTGCTGTGTGCATAAGGACCAGGAGGCGCCCTAACACCAATAGCGGTGCGGGCGCCTCCTGGTCAACCTAGCGGGATCGACCTCTCGGTGATCAGATCGCCTGGTGCCACCTCACAGGGGGCCCCCGCGGCGAGCAAGCGGTCACCCTGCGAGCGGCTCCCTCTCGGCAGGGTGATCTGCTCCAGGAACCCCCAGCCGGTACAACCCTGACCGGCACCGGACCAGCAGAGCAAGCACAGGGACTGACCTGGGTGCCGGTCATGACAGCTGAAGGAGTGGCTGGCTACGTGGCCGCCGACTTCATCGCGCCGACAGGGTCGGGCTCCTAGGACGCCATCACGATCTGTCACAACAGGTAGCAAGACCAGCGATCCTCGGCAGGTGACGGCGTCCCCGTCAGCCGGACCCCCATCGGACGGATGGCACGAACCGGAGACACTCTTCCCCGCGAATATCAGAAATCCAGTACGGAAAATTCACCCTTTTGGGTGATGGCAGCTCGCGCGTCGCGTTCTATGCTCAGGAGAGAATCAACAGACCGGCCATGGTGGCCGGCCTTTTTGCCTGAGAAAAAGGGGGAAAGCTTGAGGACGTCTGCTCGTATGGTCTTGGTCATGGTCTTGTTGTCCCTGATCGGATTTGCTCTACCTGGGTCGGCGCTCGCGGAGGCATCTGATTCGACGTATACCGCTACAGTCGAATCTACCGCCACCTACGTCAATCCTTGTAACGGGGAAGTGGTTCCGGTCACAGATATTAATCACGTCACGATCCACCGGCACGAGGATGCGGCGGACGGCTCGCATGTGTTCGGGCTCACCGTGTATGGGAACATCCAGGGTACGGGTCAGACAACCGGCGCTCTGTACACTGGTGTGGTCATGAGCTACTCCACGTATCAGGTTCCCGACCCAGACACCTTCGCGATCACGTACGGGGGGAATTTCGTGCTCGTTGGACAGGGGGCGGTGCCGGACTTTTATGCCCATACAACCAATCACCTGACCTACGTCAACGGTGAGATTATCATCTCGAATGACAATACCAACGTCGGCTGTCGCAACTCGGGAGGGAGAGCAGGCGCGTAGCGCCCTCTCGCAGCCTCACCACCTCACGCTGTTGGCAACACGGGGCCGCCGTCTCATAAGGAGCAACGTCG
>JAUJLY010000287.1 GCA_030447145.1 Thermomicrobiales bacterium | reverse complement strand
GAGGCCCGAACCTCGACGGCGAGTGTTCTTCTTATCGATATGAGCCGGTCGATGTTCTACAACGGCTGCTGGGATGCCGCCAAGCGCTCCGCCCTGGCGCTGGACACCCTCCTCCGTGCGCAGTTCCAGCGAGACGATCTTGAGCTTGCGGGATTTTCCGAGCGGGCGGAGCGGCTATCCTTCATACATCTCCCCTCGCTGGAGTGGAACGAGTACAGCCACGGTACGAACCTGGAAGACGGGTTGAGGCTTGCGCGCGAACTCCTCCGGCCATACACGGGGAAGACCCGGCAGATCATACTGATCACTGACGGCGAACCTACCGCGTACAACCAGGATGGGAAGGTGGCGTTCGAGAATCCGCCTACTGAGCGGACGTTCGACGCTACTCTTCGCGAAGTTATTCGATGCACGCGCGAGAACGTCACGATCAACACATTCCTGCTTGACCACTCTGCCGGGATGACGGAATTCATTGAAAACGTCGCCCGCCTAAACCGCGGACGGGTCATCCACGCGACGGCCGATGACCTTGGACGCTACCTGATCCGCGACTTCCTCTCGCACCGAACAATGCTCGTCAGATAGGAGCAGCCACTAATCGGTGGTTAGTGATAAACTTACGGTGATGGAGGGCGGCTCCTCTTTCGGTATCCCCCGCAACTCATCCCCGCTGGACCGAAATCAAGCGATTTCCGGCGGTTCGTATGCCTTCCATACCTCTACGAGGAGAATCGGTTTGACTATCGCCGAGGGACAGTGGCGCGAGGTCGCGCTGAGCGATAGCGAATATGCGCGCATTTGCGAGCTGCTTGAACGCGAACCGTCCGAGGTGGAGCTCGGTATGTTTGGCGCGATGTGGAGCGAGCACTGCGGATACAAGCATTCGCGTCCTCTCCTGCGAAACTTGCCCACTGACGCGCCTTGGGTCGTTCAGGGTCCGGGAGAGAACGCTGGAGCGGTTGATCTCGGAAACGGGTACGCGGCTGTCTTCAAGGTCGAGTCCCATAACCATCCGAGCGCAGTTGAGCCATACGAGGGGGCGGCGACCGGCGTTGGCGGAATCGTCCGCGACATTTTCACGATGGGCGCCAGACCGATCGCGCTTCTCGACGGCCTGCGATTTGGCCCATTGGATCAGCCTCGCAATGCATACCTCTACTCCCACGTTATTGCCGGTATCGGAGGCTATGGGAACTGCCTCGGGGTACCGACAGTCGGTGGCGAAGTGTTTTTTGATGAGAGTTACAACGGCAACCCTCTGGTCAATGCGTTGTGCGTGGGAATCGCCCCATTAGACGGCATCGTCCGCGCGGCCGCGAGTGGGGTGGGCAACATGATCATGCTGATCGGCGCAGAGACCGGTCGCGACGGACTTCATGGCGCTACCTTCTCTTCCGTTGACGATCCGGAAGCATCCCATCGCGGAGTCATTCAGGTCGGCAATCCATTTCTTGAGAAGCAGCTGATGGAAGCCTGCCTGGAGCTGCTGGCTCAGGGGTTGGTCGTGGCCATGCAGGACCTCGGTGCCGCGGGCATGACAAGCTCGATCGTCGAGTGTGCCAGCCGGGGAGAGGTCGGCGTCGATATAGATGTCGCGATGGTCCCGAGACGGGAGACGGGCATGTCGGCCTATGAGGTCATGCTGAGCGAAAGTCAGGAGCGTATGGTCCTCGTCGCCACGCCTGACCGCGTCGATGAGATCACCGAGGTCTTGAACCGGTGGTCGTTGAGTGCGGCGGTGATCGGTACCGTCACGAACGACGGACTGATAAGGGTGCGCGACGGCAACGAGACCTGTGTCGGGGTGCCGGTCAAATTCTTGATAGATGAATGCCCGGTGTATCCGGTGGAGGCCGAGGAGCCTGCGTACCTTCATCAGACCCGGCGCTTTGACGTCGGCACGTTGAGTGACATTTCGGTAGAGTCAATTCCTGAAAAACTGAAAGCGCTTCTTGGATCGCCGAACATCGGGACGCGTCGCAGTATTTGGGAGCAGTACGATCACACAATCCTTACCAATACGGTCTTCGGGCCGGGTCAATCGGACGCTGCCGTGTTGCGGCAGAAAGGAACATCGGGCGGGATTGCCGTGTCGATGGACTGCAACTCCCGCTATGTTTACCTTGACCCGTTCGAAGGCGCCCGGCACGCAGTTGCGGAGTCAGCGCGGAATGTCGCCTGCGCTGGCGCCCGGCCGCTTGGTCTCACCAATTGCCTCAACTTCGGCAGCCCCGAACGCTCCCCAGCCAACTACCAGCTCGTGAGAGCGGTGGAGGGCCTGGCAGATGCATGTCGTGCACTCAATATCCCGATCGTGAGCGGCAACGTGAGCCTCTACAACGAGACGGACCGGCAGCCAGTCTTTCCCACGCCGATGGTCGCCTGTGTAGGGGTGTTGGGCGACATTAATCAGCGGATGTCGCTGTCATGGCATGAAGGCGATGACATCTGGCTCATTGGCGGCGGAAAACCGTCGCTTGGCGGGAGCGAATACCTTGCCTACCTGCACAACCTCGTTTCTGGAGTTCCTCCTGCCGTCGACCTTGAGGCGGAAGGCAGGATGCTTCAGGTATTGCAGGCGCTGGCAGTGGGTGCGGTCGATGTCGCTGTGCACGACGTCTCAATGGGGGGCCTCGCGGTTACTCTCGCTGAAATGGCGCTTGCAAGTGGCGTGGGTGCGGTCATCGGTGGTGCCCTTGAGGGTAGCCGAACTGATGAAACCTGGTTCGGTGAAAGCGCAACCCGGGTAGTCGTCGCGCTCTCGCCAGTGCATGCCAAGGTGCTTCTATCGCTGGGAGAGGAGTGGGAGACGCTGGTCATGCATATTGGGCGAGCGGAGGGCTCGGCGCTCCAGTTTCCCGGGGCAAACAGCATCGAGTTGGACGAGTTGAAGTCTGCGAGTGAATCGGCACTCAAGGTTGGCGTGGAAGCGGAAATGGTGTGAGAGCGGTAACCTGGCGCACATCGGAGACTCCTCAATGATATCGGTCCAACCTTCCAGTACTCCGCCGTCACTGGCGGATTTCGATGACAAGCCGCGTGAGGAATGTGGGGTGTTCGGGATCTACGCGCCCGGCGAGGATGTCGCCCGCGTCACATTTTTCGGACTGTACGCCCTCCAGCACCGCGGCCAGGAGAGCGCCGGTATTGCCTCCAGTGATGGAGGGAGCATCTCCTTGCGCCGAAACCTGGGGCTCGTATCGCAGGCTTTTGACGAGGAAGACATTCGGTCCTTGCCTGGCTTCGCAGCGATTGGCCACACCCGGTACTCCACCGCGGGATCCACCCTTCAATGCAACGCGGGTCCGATGTACGCCGATACCGATCTCGGTCCGATGGCGATCGCGCATAACGGCAACCTGACGAACGCTGTACAGCTTCGGAAGGAGTTGATAAGCCGCGGCGAGGAGTTCATGAGCACGACGGACTCTGAGGTCCTGACGCGAATGATCGCCGCCGCGGAGGGGGATACCATCCACGCCCGGATCCGCAATGCAATGCCTCGCATGATTGGAGCGTTCAGCCTCGCCCTCCTGACTCCAGACGCGGTCTATGCGGTGCGCGACCCGATGGGGGTTCGTCCGCTTTGCATCGGCAAGCTCGACACCGGGTTTGTGGTAGCCTCGGAATCCTGCGCACTGATGACTGTCGGTGCAACATTTGTTCGGGAGGTGGAACCCGGCGAGGTCGTCCGTATCGACGCCGACGGAGTTAATTCCCTTGGGCTCGGCCTGCCACACCGTCATGCCATGTGCTTGTTGGAGCTAATCTATTTCGCGCGCCCCGATAGCGAGATCATGGGTGATCGTCTTCATATGGTCCGCCAGAAGATGGGGGAAGAACTGGCGCGCGAGGCACCAGCCGATGCTGACGTGGTCGTCGGGTTGCCGGATTCTGCTACGCCAGCGGCGATCGGGTATGCGCGCGCATCAGGCATTCCCTACTCAGAGGCCCTGATCAAGAACCGCTACATTGGACGCACCTTCATCCAGCCTAACCAGAAGATGCGCCAGACGCAGGTGAAGCTCAAGTTCAACGTCCTGCCGGAGGTCGTCCGCGGCAAGCGGGTCGTATTGGTTGATGACACTATTGTCCGGGGCACAACCTCCAGACCGATTGTGGATCTCGTGCGCCAGGCCGGAGCACGGGAAGTGCATATGAGGGTACATGCGCCTCCGATCATGTGGCCCTGCTACCTCGGCGTTGACCTTGCCGCCCGGGAGGAACTCATCGCGGCGCGAATGTCTGTGCAGGAAATCGGTCGCTATATCGGGGCAGACAGCATCGACTACCTCACACTCGACGGGCTGTTCAGGGCGATTGGCAAGGGAGACAAGCGGTTTTGCACCGGTTGCATGACCGGCCACTATCCTGTTCCTACCTTCAATCAGGTCGACAAAATGGCTCTGGAGCACGCATAACTGGCAAAGTGTCAGCATACCGTCTAGTCAT
>JAUJLY010000024.1 GCA_030447145.1 Thermomicrobiales bacterium | reverse complement strand
GCTCACCGCGGGGGGTAGTCGGCAATAGCGTGTCGTCGCTCGCCGCCGACTGCTGGCAGCGATCTGGTGGCCTTCATCCAGGCACGAATTGCGGCGATGTGGCTGAAGTGCTGGGCCTTGTTGTCAGCGACACCGCGGGTGTAGATGCGGCCGTCGCGGATCTCCGGCTCAAAGGGGTCGGATTTCCAAAGCTCGAGCGGGTCTGCCGGCTGAACGTCGTAGTGCCCGTAGAAGAGGATGGTCGGCTTTCCCGGCGCGCCGAGCCACTCGCCGTAGATCATCGGGTGACCGGAGGTCTCCAGGCGGCGGGTTTCAAGACTGGCATCCTTCAGGAGGGCTTCTTCCAGGACGGCACATTCCTCGACGCCGATGTTCTGGGCACTGATGCTGGGCTGGCGGATGAGGCGAAAGAGATCGGCGAGGTCGCCCTCGCGATGGGCTTCGGCATAGGCGAGAACGGATCGCAGGTCAGACTGGGATGAGGACATGAAGTGCTCCTGGTTGGGATACGGCTAATGCACTGACTATCCCGGTCATTGTCGGGGAATGGGCTGATTCGTCAATCGCGTCCGGTGTGCCCGTTGGGCACCGGCTTTGCCGGGGGATCCTCCGCGTTGCTTAGGATGACGGGGCGCGACGGAACAGGCACGACTCAGGACTGAGGCCGCAGGCAATGGACGGCGCACGCTCGACTGCTCCATGGTTCCCCTATAGGCGTCGGAGTGAAGCGGGTTCGCTCCCGCTGAGACGTGCCTGCGGGTGCGGAGCCGGAGGCGAGATATCAGTGTCATCAATACCGCTTCGCGTAGGATTCCTCGCTGCGCTCTGAATGACGGTGGGCGGTCAGGACGAGAGGGTTTGGCTTTCGGGAACCCCCGGTTGCCTGCGCCGCTTCGCGTAGGGTTCTCATGGCCGAGCCCTCAGGGCGAAAAAGGCTCGCTGCCGCTTCTCGGTGGCGAAGCCACCTCGGCCGGGCGCAAGCGAGCCCTTGCTGCGCTCTGAATGACGAGGGGTGCGTTGCGCATCCGGGTGCTTCCAACCTCGCTAATTATCAGTGGCGTGCTGGCATGTGGTGTGCCCAGATTGGAGCCAGTTGACATGTTGGTGCAATCGATGAAGGGGGTTCTGTGGATTTGGGAATCAAGGGGCGCAAGGCACTCGTCAGCGGAGGCGATTCCGGCATTGGGCTCGCCACGGCGGAGACGTTGCTGGAAGCGGGCGCCACCGTGGTGATATCCGATCTGGATCAGGGGAAGCTGGACGCAGCCGCATCGCGCCTGCCAGCCGGGGAAGGGCAGTTGCACGCCTTTGCGGCGGACATCACCGATCTGGAGTCACTTGCCCAGCTCTCCCGAAAGGTGGAGGCCGCGGTCGGGGATATCGACATTCTGGTGCAGTCGGCGGGTATCACCGGCGCGACCGGGATGTTCCACGAGATCGACGACGAAGGTTGGGTGAACACGATCGAGACCGATCTTCTTGGGCCCGTCCGCCTCGTGCGAACCTTCCTGCCGTCGTTGCGGAAGGGCGGCTGGGGACGGATCGTGCTGATCACCTCAGAGGATGCGGTGCAGCCCTATCCCGACGAGCTGCCGTATTGCGCGGCGAAGGCGGGGATCCTGGCATTGGCAAAGGGGTTCTCGAAGACGTACGCGAAGGAGGGGCTCCTCGTGACCGCGGTTTCGCCGGCGTTCATCGCAACGCCGATGACCGACGCGATGATGGACAAGCGGGCTCAGGAGCAGGGAATCAGCCGGGAGGAGGCGATCCAGAGCTTCCTTGACGAGAAGCGCCCGAACATCGAGCTGAAGCGACGCGGCGAGGCAGAGGAGGTGGCCAGTGTGATTGCCTTCCTCTGTTCCGAGCGGGCCTCTTTCGTCAATGGGGCAAACTGGCGGGTGGATGCCGGATCGGTGGCGACGATCTGAAACGGACGTATGATGTGCTGAGACACCATCATACGTAACTCGTGAAGGAAAGAATCGATGGCATCCGATCCACACTCCAATGGCGCCGGACACGACGCACGGCCAACATTCGCACAATTCGCGGCGATCCGGCGCTACCAGAACACGCTGGCGTTCTCACCGGACGGCGACGAGATCGCCTATTCGGTGAACATCTCTGGCCAGTACAACCTCTGGCGGCAGCCGAGCGAGGGTGGCTATCCACATCAGGTGACGCTCTCGGGTAGCCAGGCGGTCAGGGAGGTCGCGTGGTCGCCCGATGGAGGGTCCTTCCTCTACACGGCGGACAACGACGGTGACGAATTCACGAAGATCTACCAGATACCGGTTCGCGGTGGCCGGTCCAGCGAGATTGCGGTCCAGCCGCAGGTTCAGTACTCCCTGCAGGGCTGGTCTCCGGATGGGCGGTATATCGCGTATTCGGGCAACGACCGCGAGCCGACCGACCAGGACGTCATCCTGCGCAACACCGAATCCGGCGAGGTCACGCGGCCAATGGCGGACGGCGGACTTTACTCTCCCGCATTCTGGTCGCCGGACAACCAGCACCTGTTGGTGGTGAAGGCCTATTCCAACACGAATACCGACCTCTATGTGCTCGATATCGACTCAGGAGACGCCCGGCTGATCACCGAACACGAAGGTGAGGTCAGGTACATACCGGCTGGCTGGTCGGTCGATGGCTCAGGCTTCTATGTCCTCTCTGACGAGGATCGGGAGTACACCGGTCTCGCGCTCTACCAGCTTGAGGATGGCAGCCACGAATGGGTCGAGTCGCCAGAGGGGGACGTCGAGGACGCCGTTGTCTCCGCGAATGGTCGCTGGCTCGTCTGGTCCGTCAATAAGGACGGATACTCCCGTCTCTTCGTTCGGAACATGACAGGGGAGAGCGAACCGGTGCGGATCAATCTGCCGGAAGGCGTGCTGGGCACCATGACGCTCTCGCGTTCCGGTGACCGGCTGGGCGTGCTTTGGCAACAGCCCACACACCCGACCGAACTCTTCATCGTTGATCTCGCGACAGGCGAGGTGAACAAGATTACGGAGAGCTTCCTGGGTGGCCTGCAGGAGAGCGAGCTGACGCAACCGGAGCTGATCCGTTATCCGACCTTCGATGGCAAGCAGATCCCCGCGTTTGTCTATCGCCCGAAGGGCGTCGAGGGGAAGATCCCGGTGGTGCTCTCCATTCACGGTGGGCCGGAGGCACAGGAGCGACCACAGTACCTGTACAGTGGGCTCTACCAGTACCTGACCAGCCGGGGCATCGCGGTGCTGGCGCCGAACATCCGGGGCTCGAACGGCTACGGCAAGACCTACCAGAAGCTGATCCACCATGATTGGGGCGGAGACGAGCTGAAAGACCTGGAGGCCGCGGCGCAGTACCTCCAGGCGCAGGATTGGGTGGATCCGGAGAAGATCGCCGTCTACGGTGGATCGTTCGGCGGTTTCGCCACACTCTCCTGCATCAGCCGATTGCCGGGTTACTGGGCGGCGGCGGTCGATATCGTGGGGCCGTCCAATCTGGTGACGTTCGCGAAGGCAGTGCCGCCGACCTGGCGCCGGATGATGGCAAAGTGGGTGGGCGACCCGGAGACGGAGGTCGATTTTCTCATGTCCCGCTCACCCGTCACGTATGTGGACCAGATCACCACGCCGCTCTTTGTGGTCCAGGGCGCCAACGATCCACGGGTAGTCAAGCCTGAGAGCGACCAGATCGTCGAGCGGCTGCGTGAGCGTGGGGTCGACGTTCGCTACGATGTCTATGAGGACGAGGGCCACGGCTTCACCAAGCGCGATAACGAGCTCAAGGCGATGCGTGATATGGCAGAGTTCCTCGAGGCGCACCTAGCCGGCGCAATGGGGTAGGGGATACTGAGCGGAATCAGGGGCCTCCCGAGCACGGGTGGCCCCTGCCTTGTTTTCCACCATTTCGACCACATTGGTGATCGAGTACGATCCACCGGAATAGAGATCCATGGACGTGGAATGTCGGTCTGACGCGTGTTCGGGCGACGGCATTGCCCGTGCTATACATCTGGAACTGAGCTGAGAACTATTCACGTCAGGACTTTCCGTATGACCGATGGCCCATCTTCGAAAGCCTCTGACGATTCAGCGCCGAAACCCACGCATGTCCAGAAGATTCCTCTCCCGGATGAGTTGCTGCATCAGCTCGGAACCCCTCTTACCATCATCAGCGGGCATACGCAGCTTCTCCAGCGACGGACGAAGCACCTGGGTGACGATGACGCGGCAATGCTGGATCGGTCGTTGAGGGCAATCGATGGTGCGGTGCAACGCATGGTGACGGTGTTGATGGAAGGCTATACGCAGGACAATAATGAGAAACCGGTAGATGAAGACAACAATTGAACGTACGGAAAAGTCGGAATGTGCGCTATCCTGATCTCAGAAACCCATGGCGAAACAATCAGTCACCCCCCCAAACATAAGGGAATGCCAAGGGGCCGGCACGCGTTTCGATTGTTGCAGGACTGGTTGGAGGCATGGTTGGGACTGGGCGTTCCTGCAAATGTACACTCGCGATGGAGGTCGTGGGGGATGGCCCGTCCCGATCTGCGTATGTTGCCCAAGAAGGATGTCATGACGGAACCTGCTAACCAAAAGCACATCCTGGCAATAATGAATCAGACGATGTTCTCAAGTTGTTTCGCGAACTCCTCGAAGAGGAAGGGTATCGCGTCACAACGCCGCCCTATCTGGACAAGGATCTCGGGCGGATCGAAGCGGCCGAACCGGACCTCATCCTTCTCGACTACATGTGGGCGGGTGATGATGCGGGATGGGCGCTGCTGCAGATGCTGAAGCTGCACCCTGCCACCAGTCAAATCCCGATCTTGCTGTGCACGGGGGCCATCAAACAAGTAGAAGGGCTCAAGACCCGCCTGCACGACATGCAGGTTCGGGTCATCTACAAACCGTTCAATATTGAAGAGCTGACCAGGGAGGTCGCGGCAGCGCTTGATGCAGCATCGCCCGAGCCCGACCATGCAGCCGACTCTCCCGATGTCGACAGGCCCGCAGCAGATACCCTCCATGTTCATGAGCAGAGCGGCCCAGTAGTCAAGTAGGCCCAGCAGGCCAGCATTCTGCGTTGCAGCGGCGTTGGCGTCGCATGATTCCCTTCCAGGAGGGTCCACCAAACACCCGGCGGATCAGTATTGCGCGATCAATCTGTGGCTCTTGTGCATCGTCTTGGTTCCTGCTAGCATGCAATTGGGTTCCCGGATAATGTGACAGCGCAAGGACCACACATTCAGGCGCATTTCCTGGTAATAGCCGAGGTTCTGATGGTGTACCTTTGGTTCACGACTGTATCCCCAACCATTGGGCCACACGATCTCCTCTACCTTCGTCGAGGAAATGGTCGAGACGCCCGACCTACCCTTCCAATTCGACAGCAATTTGCCGACGACGCTACGGATGATGTGAAAATCCGACGCGTTGTGGATGGCCCCGGCGACGCTTCCGGGAGTGGTGAAGAATCACCTGCAGGCAGCGTTCCTCCAGGCGAGCCGATGGGTGGACCCACCGCGACACCGGGAACCGATGCGGCCGCCGGTCCCGATCAGGAGCCAACGAAGCCACCGCGTTCGTTTCGTTCGTTTGGGGACTCGGATCGGTTGTTGTAGGTTCCAGACCCATGCGCAGACCGGCCGTTCCCCTGCCGGAAGGCGAGGCAGTTGGCCCCCAAGCTTGATGATTGCCCCTTCCATCTATTAAGAAACCGATGCAGGCTAGCTTGCGAGTGAAAAACGATACTCCTGCTGATCCTTCATAGATTAAGTATTTTTATTGTGACAGTCATCACCTCTTGAGGACGGAGTGTATACTAATGTATACACCATCGGAAGAAGTGAGCCCCACTGTCCTCCATCTCGTCACCATGAGAAATTGCCCAGTCTTCGTTTCCTCTCCTGCCGTCTCTGGCGATCTGCACCCTGGCAGAATGAACACCCTGTGGCCGCAATAGGGATGCGCCTGCAACGCGACGGCCGAGTTTCAGCACTCCGTCGCCGAAAAGGCTATCCCAATGTCACAAGCATCACATCCTTTGCATCAACAATTCCAATGAGGTCCTCGAGCTCTTTCGCGAACTGCTTGAAGAGGAGGGCTATCGTGTCACGACCCAATCCTATGTGGACAAGGATCTCGACGCTATCGGCGAACTCAAGCCGGATTTGATCGTCCTTGACTATATGTGGGACCACGAGGATTCCGGCTGGGCATTGCTGCAAATGATCAAGATGAGCCCGTAGACCGAGAACATTCCCATTGTCCTTTCCACCGGAGCCGTGAGTCAGGTCAACGAGCTCGAGGCGCATCTCCTCGATATGCAGGTGGTGGTGGTGTTCAAGCCATTCAAGCTCGACCATCTCGTGCAAACAATCGGAAGCAGGTCGAACGTCGCATCTGAATCCCAGATGTCCGACCAGACATCCTCATATGCAGGATCGCAGGGCATGCATCCAGGCCAGGTTCCTTCATGCCGCTGGCCAAACCAGATGGGAGGCATTGAAAGGGCCTTTCCATTGGGGTCAGGTGCGCCGTGGCCGTGCTCGTTCATCTTTCATCCGGGTGACGGCAAGATTCCCCTGTCTGCATCGGCCCCGCTGCGGTATGGTTAACATCCACCCGGAGGCGGAGCGAGGACCTGAGTCGAGCAAGATACAGCGAGGAGGAGAGCCGTGCGAAACCTGTTGGCCCCGTTTCGCTGGTTCCTGCATTCGGGCATTGTCCGGAGCTTGCGCTTCCGCCTCATCCTGACCGTCCTCCTTGCGTCGCTCCCCACGCTGCTCCTGCTGTTCCTCACAGCATCCCAGCAACGTGCCGAAGCTCTCGAATTCGGTCAGCAGGAGGCGGAGCGCCTGGCCAGGACAGCCGCATCAGACCAGGGACGGGAGATGGAGCGTGTGCAGCGTGAGCTTGCGCTGTTGACACGGCTGCCGGAGGTGCAGGCCAGCGATCCTTCCGCATGTACCGCGTTCTTCCAGGGCCTGGTAGCCGATCCCGACAATGCCATCTATGTCGATCTCCGGGTTTTGACCGAGGATGGTGAAGTTTTCTGCCGCAGCACCGGTGCAAGTCCCCTCAGAGAGAACGAGGATCTGGGCTTCATCGAGGATGCGTTCGACGGCACCCACTTCACGGTGGGTCCCTACCGGGTGAACCCGGCGAACGGAAACTCGATTATCAGTTTCGCGGCACCGGTTCGGGATGATGATGGCACGATCGACCGTGTGGTGGTGGCGACACTGGATCTCGGGAGCCAGAGCACATTCATGACCCAATCTACCCTGCCGGAGGGTGCGGTCATCCGGCTCGTTGATGAGCAGGGTACGCTGCTGCTGCAGCGGCCACCGTTGCGCGAGGCTGTGGGGACCTCCCTTCGTGGGACACCGGTGATCGACGAGGCAATCGGAATCGCGGCGACGCCTGTGCCGGGTGTGGATGACGGGGATGAAGTGATGGTTGAAGACGACTACATCACCGCCACCCAGCCGATCACGATCACGAGCACCGATTCGGTGGCAGGCAACGCCTCTGTGATTGTGCTGGTGCCGGAGGCGGAAATTGTGCGAGGCGCGAACGACGCCTTCCGGGATAATCTCGGCAAGCTTGGGGTAGCCACGGCGGTGGTCATCTTTGCCGCATGGATCAGTGCCGATCTCTTTGTGGCGCGGGACGGCGAGACGCGCAAGTCGATCGTCGCGGAACTCTATCACGCCTATTCCTCCGGTGCGGTCGAGCATCTCGACGGTATTGTCGCCGCTGATTTCACGGACCACAGCCCGGCGCCCGGGCAGTCGAAGGGGATCGACGGCCTGAAACAGAGCGTGGCCGCTTTCCGCACGGCGTTTCCCGACGGAGAGATCGTTCCGAGGGAGATGCTCGCTGACCGCGACAAGGTGGTGGCGCGCGTCTCCCTGACCGGAACGCATCTTGCCGAGTTCCAGGGAGTGCCGCCAAGTGGGAAGCGGATGATCGCCGATGGGACGGAGACATTCCAGTTCCGGCACGGTGTGATCGTCGAGAGCTGGAGTCTTTTTGGTCCCCTGGTCGAGATGGAGAAGCTGAGATCCTTCGAGCAGCCACCCAAAGAACAGAAGCCGAAGCAAAGCTTCCTCCAGCGACTCCTGAACCGTGGCAAGCATCGCCCTGAGGATGAGGAGGCAGCATGATCCGGATCAACACCGCGTCTCATGGCATGGTGCAGGGCGAATTCGACGAAACGCGCGAGGTCGAGGCCGCCGCGCAGACGATTCCCTATCTCTGGCGGCGTACCCAGCGGTCCTCGTGGTTCCGGCTGCTGCAGGTTCCCCGCTGGATGTATCGCGGCTACACACGCACGAGCGCGGGCGACCTGGCGGCAAGCATCGCCTATCACGCGATGGTGGCGCTCGTTCCCATGTTCTTCCTACTGGTTGGTGTGGCTGGACTTTTCCTGCGTAACGACACCGTCATGCGGCAGGCGGTAGAGGCGCTCCAGGTCGTCTTCCCTCCTGGATCTGGATCACGGGAGGCATTTGAAGCAGCTCTCGAGGCACGCCGGAACAGCGGCCTGATCAGTCTCCTCAGCCTCATGGGGTTTGCCTGGGTCGGGACGGGCCTAATCAGCTCAATGGCCCGCGGCATGAATCGGGTCTATGGCGTCAGGAACGCAAGTTACATTGTGGAGAAGCAGCGCGCGTTCATTGTGATTTTCCTCTTCCTCTTCTTCTTCCTAGTTGCGGCACTGACCTCGATCCTGCCGACGTTCCTGCTCGTCCAGGAGTTGCCAGAGCTCCTCGACCGGTTTCTGCTGAGCTCGCGTTTCAGCCAGATCGCCGCCTACGTGGTTGCCTTTTTCTCGTCTCTCATGCTCTTCCTGGTTATTTACCGGATCGTGCCGAACGCACGGCAGCGAGTTCTGGACGTCATACCGGGAACTGTGGCGGCCAGCCTGCTCTTTGTGATGCTGACGCAAGTCTTTCCAGTCTACATAGATCTGGTCGGTGGAGTGAACCGGTACGGGCAGCTGCTTGGGCTCATCTCACTCATCGTCGTGGCACTCTATGCACTTGCGCACATCATCCTGTTTGGCAGCTATATCAATGCCACTTGGCAGCGATACCGGCAACGGCGGCGCCGGGCGCAACGGATACAGGATGCGAACCTGGATGAGCCGGAGCAGGCGATGGGTGCCGGATAGATATATCTGGGTCGGTGTCCCCTGCCCAGGATGACGGAGTCTGTGGGGTTCCAGATACTTGCAGCTTGGTCCATCCTGCATGTCTCCAACGTTCTCGTCATTCAGAGCGAAGCAGTGGGCTCAGCCAAGGGCTCGCTGCGCCCGGCCAACGGATCGCTCTGCTTCTCGCCCTCCGGGCTCCGACAGGGTGGCAGCGCCACCGAGAAGCGGTAGCGGGCCCTTTTCGCCCTTCGAGCTCAGCCAAGGGGCCGGAAGGGACGACATTGCTGCGGCAAGTCGTTCGCTACACCCCCTCGTAGCGGGCCTGCTTGTCATTCGCACTGCACATCGCTGTATGAGCCCTTACGCAGGCGCCTGCAAGGGGGACCGGTGCCGGAGAGGTGCCTGTTGCAGCTGAACCAGCTCCTTACAGATTGTCGACGGGGACCACGGGAATGTCATCGGCCGGAGTGAAGCCGAGGACCTGTGCATAGAAGGAGAGCTCTGCTTCAGTTGCCCGCCTGATCGCCTCAGCGGAGCGGAAGCCGTGTCCCTCGCCCTCGAACTCCACATGCGCGACCGGCATGCCGTTGGCCCGCACTGCCTCCGCCATCATTGTCGCCTGGTTCGGCGGCACGACCTTGTCCTCCAGTCCCTGGAGAAGAATCATTGCGCTGTCGAGCCGGTCGACATGATGTATCGGGGAGCGGTCGATGTAGACCTGCTTTTCCTCCGGATAGGGTCCCACGAGGCCGTCCAGGTAGCGTGATTCAAACTTGTGCGTCTCACGCGCCATCGCTTCCAGGTCACCGATGCCGTACAGGCTGGTGCCAACCTGAAACGTGCCATGTGACGTGAGGGCTGCCAGGGTGGTGAAGCCACCGGCGCTCCCGCCCCGGATGATCAGGCGGGCCGGATCGACAAGTTTTTGGTTTGCGAGCATCTCAGCGCCGGTGACGCAGTCCTCCACGTCGACGATGCCCCATTTGCCCTTCAGGCGATCGCGGTAGGTCCGGCCGTAGCCGGTGCTGCCACCATAGTTCACGTCGAGAATCGCGAATCCACGGCTCGTCCAGAACTGCCTTTTTATGCTGAATGCAGACGAGGAGAAGCTGGTGGGTCCGCCATGGCTTTCGACGATCAGCGGTGGGAGTTCGCCCTCCGGCCCCGTATACAGCGGATTGACCGGTGGATAGTAGAATCCGTGCGCGGTTTCGCCATCGGTGGATGTCCAGGAGACAGGGTGCGCGATCGAGACGGTATCGGGGTCGATCTCTGTCTCGCTGGCCCTGCGCAGCATCTCCCATTCTCCGGTGTTGGCGTCCAGGCGGACGACGCCACCGGGATCGGTAGGGGAGGACCCAAGGAAGATCACCGTGTCGGTAGTCTGCTGGACGTGGACATCCGAGATGGCCGTGAAGGGGAGGTCGTATCGTTTGAGGGGACCATCCTCGACATCGAGCCGTCCCAGGTGCCAGACCCCGTTCTGGCTCCAGGCGCAGATCACCGAGCCGTTAGCAAGAAAGTCCCAGGTGGACATACCAAAGACCCATTGGGGTTGGGCGAAATCGGCCTCCATTGCCCGCAGGGGGACGATGCCATGCGGCCGGTCGGCATAGAGGTTCCACCAGCCGGTGCGGTCGGAGACGAAGACGGGGAGGCCCGTCTCGTTCCAGCGTGGCCTGACAATGGATTCCTCCGTGCCGCCGGTGACCAGGCGGATGTTCTGCAGTGCGCCATCGGTCCCGACGTCGGCATACCAGAGCTCGGTGCCGTCCCACGGCATCTGGGGATGGTTCCACATCAGCCAGGCGAGCCGGGTGCCGTCCGGTGAGAGGGCGGGGGAGGCGACGAAATCGCTGCCGGAGATGATCATCTGGCCGCCATCTTCGTTCGGCCCGTCAAGCTCAAGCTGGACGATGGTATTGACCGGTTCTGCCCCTTCGAGGGAATGATCCTCGCGCACCGCAATGATGCGTCCGTGATGGGTATCGATCAGGATGTCGGCGTAGCGGTAGGCCGACTCCGGGGTGATCGGCGAGGGTTCCGGCTGCGACGGGGATATCCGGTAGAGCCGGTTATCCTTGCCGTGAGAGAACGCAACGGTGCCGTCGGCTGCCGTCCACGAGCCGCCGCCGTACTCATGGGCGCGGGAGCGGACATCGAAAGGGGCTGGCGTAAGCTCGGTCCGCGCACCGCCATCAAGCCGGATCAGCGTGGAGCGGCCTCCCTCGTTGGGACGGCCCTCGAGCCAGTAGATGGCCTCGTTATCCACGCCCGGCTCCTTGAGCGGAACCGTCTGGCCAGTCAGCATATTGACACTGAAGGGCGATGCCCAGCTGCCATACGGGGCGATTATTGGGGTCTCGGTGCGCGAGCGGTCTGGCACGAGGGTGCATCCTTTCGGAAATGGGGCTGCGTTCGACATGTGGATCATGCGTGCCGGGAGCGCATGACGTGGTTCTATCCAAGTATCGTCCATAATCTTAAGGCAATCGGAGGTGCCACGGCAGTACCCTTCGGCACATCGATCCAACGAACAGGAGCTCACGAGTGTCGCTCGATATTCATCAGATCTCGAAGTCATTCGGCGAGTTCACCGTGGTCCAGGATGTCTCGTTTTCGGTCGAGCCGGGGACCATCTTCGGCTTCCTCGGCACCAACGGCGCCGGCAAGACCACGACCATGCGGATGATCCTGGATATCATTCGCCCTGATACCGGTGAGGTCACGTGGGGTGGGACACCGACGCGATACCTCCCGCGCGATACCTTTGGCTATCTTCCCGAGGAGCGCGGGCTCTACCTGCGGATGGTGGTAGAAGACCAGTTGATGTTCCTGGCGCAGCTCTATGGCGCGGACCGGAAGACGGTAAAGGAGGAGCTCGATGTGTGGCTGGCCCGTCTCCATATCGAGGAGAACCGGAGGAAGACGGTGGACCAGCTCTCCAAGGGCAACCAGCAGAAGGTTCAGTTCCTGGCCTCTGTGCTGCACGATCCGCAGATCCTGATCCTGGACGAACCATTCAGCGGGCTCGATCCCGTGAACGCCGAGCAGATGAAGCAGGTCTTCCGGGAGATGCGGGATCGGGGCAAGACCATCATCTTCTCCACACACCAGCTGGATGACGCCCAGGAGCTGTCGAGCGATGTCGCGATCATCCATCGTGGCCGGCTGGTGATCACAGGGCCGGTGGGTGCGGTGCGCCAGAGTACCGGTGAGCACTATGTGCGCATTGCGGTCGCGGGAGACCCGGAGAACCTTTGGCTGGATGGGGAATGGGATCTCGAGATCGTCCGTCGCCGGTCCGACTACACGGAGATTGCGGTGCCGAACGAGGAGGTCGCCCGATCGATCCTGCGGGAGGCAGTGCGGAGGAATCTCCCCGTGACCCGGTTCGAGATCGATTACCCGTCATTGAACGATGTCTTCCTGACGCATGTACGGAAGATGCCAGCTGCGATGCAGCCAACCCGGGAAGAACTGACGGCCGTGCCGGTCGGTGACTGAAGCCAGCAAAGGATAGCCAATCATGTTTGAACCAGGTCGGGTGGGGCTGATCGCAAAGCGCGAATGGTCGACGCGCGTGAAGCAACGGAGCTTCCAGATCACCATGATCATCCAGATCCTGGTGGTGCTGGCTCTTGGGTTGGCCCCGGTGATCATTGCGCGGTTTGCCGGTGACGATGAAGGCAGCGGTGCCTCCGTTGTTGTCGTGGATCGTGCCGATGCTGGAGTTGCCGGGCGCCTGGTTCCCTGGCTGGAGGGAGATGGAGATACGCTGGAAACAATCGAGGTAAGGTCGGGTGCTGGATCGCCTGAGGCTGCCCGCGCAATGATCGACGAGGGGGATGCCCAAAGTGCATTGGTCGTGGACCGGGGTGACGACGGAGTTCTCACGTTCACGCTGGTCACAGAGGACGACAGGTCCTCCAGGAATGTCCAGCGAATCTCTGTCGCCGCTTCGGCGATCGCCATGGAGGACCGACTCGTTCAGAGCGGTGTCTCGCTGGAGGAGGCGCAGCAGGTCTTCACCCCCGTGGCCTTCTATGTGGAGAGCCCGACCAACGGGCAAGGCGACACTGATTTCGCCGGTTCGACGGACGCGAACGCGGCGGAATATGCGATCGCCTACATCTCGTCGATCCTGATGTTCATCGCTGTCGTCATGTACGGCACATGGATCGCCCAAGGCGTGGTGGAGGAGAAGAGCTCGCGCATCATGGAGATCATGGTCAACGCGGCGACGCCCCGAGACCTCCTGGCCGGTAAGGTGATCGGCATCATGATGGCGGGCCTGACGCAGCTTCTGCCGATGCTGCTGGTCGGAAGCCTGGCCTTCAGTTTCCAGACGCAGATCGCTGACCTGATGGGTGTCAACGTCGAACGGGTTCTGGACATCGACTTCGGAGCGCTCACGATCAGGTCTGTCGGATTCTTCCTGCTTTACTTCCTGCTTGGGTTTGTCCTGTACGGTGCACTCTACGCTGGTGTTGGCTCGTTGGTGAGCTGCCAGGAAGAGGTGAGCCAGGCAATCGCGCCGATGATGACCTTCATGATGATCGGCTATTTCGGTGCGTTCTTCGTGCTCGGGGCGCCGAATACAACCGTGGCCCGCTGGCTGATGATCTTTCCGCTGACATCGCCCTTCTCGGCGATGCCCCGTATCTTGCTCGGCAATCCAGCAACAGGTGAGATCATCCTTAGCGTCGTGCTCCTGGTACTGACCGCAACGGGTGCAATCTGGCTGGCTGGCAGGCTGTACCGTGTGGGCGTGCTCATGTACGGCCAGCGGCCGAGCTGGAGGAGCCTGGCGCGCATGGGCGGCATGCAGCAGGTCGCGCGGTAGCGGCCGTCCGATCGGCGCGGCAGCGTCGTGATGGTGAGCCTGTTGCTCTCCTGCTTCGCCATGTGATGACATGAAGAACCGTGATCGGGATTGCTTCACAGGATACTCGTTGCATGCCTGAACGTGCTCTTGAGACGGGTACTGGCGACTACGGTCCGAGGCGTGCGTGCCCGATTTAGATAAGCCACCGTTTTCGGCATACGTACGCGACGAAAGACCCTATTGAAGAGCCCGCTGCCATGTTGACTGGTATCCCAAAATGGGGTACTATTGATCACGTAATCGAACAGATGTTCGACTTGCTGAGGGCTGTTGCGTTGCTATGATGGGGTGGAAAGCTCCAGAATGGGCCAAGCCAGGATCCCCGCCCGGGCAGCAACACAGCAGAGCGCAGAGGCGCCAGGTGCGGACGCGGTGACGCGCGTTCGGGAAGGACAAGCCGTCACATGGCAGAACAGACAGAACGCACACGCGCGGTTGACAATGCGATCGCCCAGATCGAGCGCCAGTTTGGCAAGGGATCCATCATGAAGATGGTCCCTGGTGCAGCCAACCCGATGCAGGTGGACAGCATTCCGACCGGCAGCATCGCACTGGACCTCGCGCTCGGTATCGGCGGTGTGCCTCGTGGCCGAATCGTGGAGATCTACGGGCCGGAGTCGTCCGGCAAGACGACGCTGGCGATGCATATCATCGCCGAGGCCCAGAAGGCCGGTGGCATGGCCGCCATCATCGACGCCGAGCATGCGCTGGATCCGCTCTATGCCGGCAGGCTGGGCGTGAATCTGGACGATCTCCTGATCTCGCAGCCGGACACCGGTGAGCAGGGGCTTGAGATCGCCGAGACGCTGGTGCGCACCGGTGCATTGGACGTGATCGTGATCGACTCGGTCGCGGC